>DASSTH010000353.1:0-6149 GCA_035708025.1 Nakamurella sp.
TGAACCGTTCGGTGATGATCACTTGGAAAGGCTACCCGGCGGCACCGGAGCGGTTCTGCCGACTGCTGGCCACCAATGAACCAAGCCTTTCGACCTGCGCGAACGCTCGACCTCGGAAAATCCGGCGGCCAGTATTCAGTACACGAAGCGATCGCTACAGCGACAGGTAGCGCCGCAGCTCGTACGGCGTGACCTGCCGGCGGTAGGACTCCCACTCGGCCTTCTTGTTGCGCAGGAAGAAGTCGAAGACGTGCTCCCCCAGCGCCCCGGCCACCAGCTCGGAGGACTCCATCGCGGCCAGTGCGGACTCCAGCGAGGTGGGCAGCGTCCGGTACCCCATGGCCCGGCGCTCCGCGTCGGACAGGAACGAGACGTCCTCCTCCGCCTCCGGCGGCAGTTCGTAGCCCTCCCGGATGCCCTGCAGGCCCGCGGCGATGACCACGGCGAACATCAGGTACGGGTTGCACGCCGAGTCCGGCAACCGGAACTCGATCCGCTGGCTGGAGGACCGGCCGGGCGAGTAGTTCGGCACCCGGATCAGCGCGGACCGGTTGGCCTGCCCCCAGGACACCGCGGTGGGCGCCTCCTCGCCGATCACCAGCCGTTTGAACGAGTTGACGAACTGGCAGCACACCGCGGTCAGCTCCGGGGCGTGCCGCAGCACCCCGGCCAGGAACGCCTTGCCGGTGGCCGACATCTGATACTGGTCGGCCGGGTCGTGGAACGCGTTCGCCTCCCCCTCGAACAGCGAGAAGTGCGTGTGCATGGCCGATCCGGGGTGGCCGGGGAACGGCTTGGGCATGAACGAGGCCCGCACGCCCTGGGTGATCGCCACCTCCTTGACCACGTACCGGAAGCTCATGATGTTGTCGGCCATGGTCAGCGCATCGGCGTAGCGCAGGTCGATCTCCTGCTGCCCGGGCGCGCCCTCGTGGTGCGAGAACTCCACCGAGATGCCCATCGCCTCCAGCGTCTCGATCGCCGAGCGCCGGAAGTGCGGGGCCACGTCGTGCGAGGCCTGGTCGAAGAAGCCGCCCAGATCCGCCGGCTCCGGGCTGCTGCCGTCGTCCGGCAGGTCCTTGAGCAGGAAGAACTCGATCTCCGGGTGCACGTAGCAGGTGAAGCCCATGGCGGCCGCGTCGCCCATCACCCGCCGCAGCACGTGCCGCGGGTCCGCCCAGGACGGGCTGCCGTCCGGCATGGCGATGTCGCAGAACATCCGCGCCGAGTAGGTCTTGCCGTCCTCGGTCTCCCACGGCAGCACTTGGAAGGTCGACGGATCCGGCTTGGCGATCATGTCCGACTCGTGGATGCGGGCGAACCCCTCGATGGCCGAGCCGTCAAAGCCGATGCCGTCGCCGAACGCCCCCTCCAGCTCCGCGGGCGCCACCGCGACCGACTTCAGGTAGCCCAGGACGTCGGTGAACCACAGCCGCACGAAGCGGATGTCCCGTTCCTCCAGGGTGCGCAGGACGAACTGTTGCTGGCGATCCATCCCGTCACCGTAGAGGTAGCGTGTTTCGGCCGTGTTGCGGCGCAGGGTCTCCCGCGGCCCTCGCGGACGGTGACCGTCCTGCCAGGTCGCTGGAACGACTCGCCGCCGGCCGAGGCGATCCCGCTTGCCGACCGGCGATGCGGCCAGCAGGATCGTCGGGTATGACGAGCAGTCGCGGTGACCGCACCACCCACCTGATCGGCCTGCTGCTGGGCACCGAGGACGACTGGCCCACGGCGTTCCAGAGCCTGGTGCGCCAGCTGGGCACCGTCCGGCATGCCGGCGCGGAGCACACCATCGACACCGAGCGGATCACCATCGAGCCGTTCGACCTGCGCGCGCCGGTCCGCTACGACCTGGTCATCGACCGGCTGGCCTGGTGGTACTTCCACCCGCGGGAGTGGCTGAAGAAGGCCGCGCTGGTCAACGACACCTACCTGCTGAACAACCCGTTCACCTTCCAGGCCATGGAGAAGCACTCGGCCTACTGCGCGATGATCCGGCTGGGCTTCGACATCCCGCCCACCGTCCTGGTGCCGTACAAGAACCCGGTGGACCACGAGAAGTGGGCCTACACCGCCGAGCGCTACAACCTGCCGTTCGACATCGATCAGGTTGCCCAGGCGGTCGGATATCCGATGTTCATGAAGCCGTTCGACGGCGGCGCCTGGCGGGGGGTGAGCCGGATCGACGACGCGGCCGCGCTGCACCGCGCCTACGACGACTCCGGCCGGATGCTGATGCACCTGCAGGGTGCGGTCACCGGCTTCGACTCGTTCGCCCGCTCGCTGACCATCGGCCCGGAGACCAAGATCATGCGGTTCCGGCCGGAGCTGCCGATGCACGACCGGTACGAGGTGGCCCACCACTTCCTGCCCTCCGAGGCCGGGCTGGAGATCCTCACGCTGTCCCGCACCATCAACGCGTTCTTCCGCTGGGAGTTCAACTCCTGCGAGGCGTTGGTGACGGGAAACCGGGTGCAGCCCATCGACTACGCGAACGCCTGCCCGGACATCGCCATCACCTCGCTGCACTACTACTTCCCGTGGGCGATCACCCAGCTGATCGCCTGGTCGGTGTTCTGCGCCGTCACCGGCCGCCGGCCGCAGGTGGACACCTCCAGCCGGGAGTGGTTCGACGTGGCGGACGACCCCGAGCTGAGCTGGAACGACAAGCTGGGCCGGTACGCACGGCTCGCGGACGAGTACTTCCAAGCCGACGCCTACCGGGAGTTCTGCGCGACCGCGCTGGCGTTGCTGCCCGAGCTGGTCTACGACTGGGTGCGCTCGGCCGGCTTCGACGAGCTGCTGGTGTCCACGGTGCGCTCCACCTATCCGGAGCACGAACAGGAGCGGTTCCTGGCGCACTTCCGCGGCCTGCTCGGGCTGTGGGTGTCAGACCAGGAGGCCGGCCGGTCACCGGAGCCCTCCGCGACCGCCCCCGCCTGACCGGCGCCCGGGGGCGCGGCAGCTACGAGCAGCTGGCGCCCTGGTCGGGCACTGTGAGGTTGATCAGGTAGTCGTTGCCGATCTTGTCCACGCAGCTCAACCCGGACAGCATGAAGCCGGTGTGCCGGGTGCCGTGCACGGTGAGCAGCGCCCCGTGCAGGTACCCGGCGAGTTCCACCCCGTCCTGGTAGGGGGTGGCCGGGTCGCCGGTGGTGGAGATCACCAGCACCGGCGCCAGCCCCTTCGGATCCGGCACGTGCGGCTTCAAAGTCGGCGGCACCGGCCAGAACGCGCAGGTGTCGAACACCGCGGCGACCGGCTGGCCGTTGTCCTGGAACGGCGAGACCTCGTTGAGCTTGCGGTTCAGCGCCAGCACCGCGTCCTGATCGGTGATGCGGTCGTTGTCCATGCACCGGATGGCGGTGAACGCCTCCAGCAGCGTGCTGTAGTGGCCGCCGGAGTCGCGGCCGTTGTAGTCGTCGGCGAGCCCCATCAGGGCGTTCCCGTCACCGCCGGCGAAGTCGTGCAGCGCGGTCAGCAGGTCCGGCCAGGCGGCGTCCGAGTACAGCGCGTCGCTGACCCCGGTGACGGCGTCCAGGAAGCTGAGCACCCGCCCGTCGGACAACGGCAGCGGCGAGTCCATCAGCGGCCGGGCCAGCTGCTGGAAGGTGGCGGTCGCCTGCCCGGCGTCGCTCCACGGGCAGCCGGCCTTCTGCGCGCACCAGGCCGCGAAGTCGTCGAACGCCTTCTGGAAGGCCTGGGCCTGGTCGATGCTGTCGGTCGCCGGGTCCAGGTTGGGGTTGACCGCGCCGTCCAGGATCATGGCGCGCACGTTGGCCGGGAACTGTTCGGCGTACTGGGTGCCGATGCTGGTGCCGTAGGACCAGCCGACGTAGGTCAGCTTCGCATCGCCCAGGACGGCGCGCAGCACGTCCACGTCCTTGGCCACGTTGGTGGTGCCGACCTGGGCCAGGAACGCCTTGCCGTCGATCTTGCCGGCCGAGTCCTGCTTGCCGATGGTGTCCACGCAGGCCTGCGCGAAGGCCTTGCTGGCGTCGTTGGCGGCCCTCACCTCCTCCGGCGTGGAGGTCGGCATGAAGCCCGGCCAGTTCTCCGCCCGGTCCTTGTCCCGCTGCTCGTCCGACTGACACGCGATGTGCGGCTCGGAGGAACCGACGCCGCGCGGGTCGAATCCGACCAGGTCGAATGACGCGTTCAGCGTCGGATCGGCGTTGTACTCCGCGATGGTCGCCACGATGGACATGCCGGACGCGCCCGGCCCACCGGGGTTGAACAGCACCGAGCCCTTCTTGTCACCGGTCGCCGGCACGCGCAGCACACCGATGCTGATGGTCGGGCCGTCCGGGTGCGCGTAGTCCAGCGGCAGGTTCAGCCGGGCGCAGCTGATGCCCCGGGTCTGGTAGGCCTGCCGGTCGTCGTCGGTGGTGGCGTACGGCTCGCAGTTCCCCCAGTCCAGCCGCTGGCCGTAGTACTTCTCCAGCCCGGCCGGTACCGGACCGGCGGCTCCCGGTGTGCCGGGACTGCCGGGCGACGGTGACGTGCCCGGCGTGGTGGCGGTCCCGCTGTTCGGAACGGTGATCTGCCCCGGTGGCGTGGTCGCAGAATACGGCCGGCGCTCCGGCGTGCCGGCGATGCTCGCGCAGGCGCTGAGCATCGCCAAGGCGGCGACCACGGCGAGGACGGCACGGCCGGTGCTGCGCCGTCGGCGCCGGGCGGGACTCATGGCCGCGATCATGCCATCCGGCGCTGTGAGTTCAGTCCTCCAACTCGTCGTCGCCGGCCCACGCGCGGTCCTCCCGCTCCAGCCGCTCCTCGCGCTCCCGGATGGATTGCAGGGCGTTGGCGGCGGACTCCGGGTCCGGGTAGGGACCCAGCCGGTCGGTCGCCTTGCACTCGCCCTCGCGCTCCACCGTGTGGTGGCGCAGGCAGTAGTACCAGGCGGTGTTCTGGCCGATCTCGTCACCCATGTCGCCAGCCTAAACCGGCTTCCCGGCGGGTACCTCGGACACCGGCATCCCCACGACCGCAGCACTCCCGGCCGCACGGCGACACCAGCGTCCCGGCGACCGCAGCACACCCGGGCCGCACGGCGACACCAGCGTCCCGACGGCCGCGGCACTGCTCGCGGCAGGGTGACGGCAATCGTGACCCGGGACGCCCCACCTTCTTTTTCACCAACGGAAGGTGTATCAATTAGTCAGACCCGCCGGGAGGTCGCTGGTTCCGGCGGCGCGGTGCTCAAACTCGATCCGCGGTGTCCCGGCCGAACCCGGCGGGCCGGCTGCACCGGACCGAGATCACCCACGCCGACGCCTCGGGCGACCGTTCGCGGACGCGATCCACCACGGGAGGCGCGCATGGCAGCAGTGCTGAACCAGCCGACCGCGTCCCGCCCGTATCCGGTGCAGCGTCCGGCGCGGGGTTCGAAGTTCTTGGGGTATCTGCGTACCACCGATCCCAAGGTGTTGGGCGTCATGTATGTGGTGACGTCGTTGTCGTTCTTCATGATCGGTGGGGTGATGGCGCTGCTGATGCGCGCCGAGTTGGCCCACCCGGGCATGCAGTTCCTGTCGTTCGAGCAGTACAACCAGCTGTTCACCATGCACGGCACGATCATGCTGCTGTTCTATGCCACGCCGATCGTGTTCGGGTTCGCGAACCTGGTGCTGCCGATCCAGATCGGCGCCCCGGACGTGGCGTTCCCGCGGCTGAACGCGTTCTCCTACTGGCTGTACTTGTTCGGCGCGATCACCGCGGTGTCCGGGTTCTTCACCCCGGGCGGCGCGGCGGCGTTCGGCTGGACCGCCTACACCCCGCTGTCGGACTCCATCAACTCCCCGGGCGCCGGCGGCGACCTGTGGATCATGGGACTGGCGCTGTCCGGGCTGGGCACCATCCTGGGCGGGGTGAACATGATCACCACGGTGATCTGCATGCGCGCCCCCGGCATGACGATGTGGCGGATGCCCATCTTCGTGTGGAACATCTTCATCACCTCGATCCTGGTGCTGATCGCGTTCCCGGTGCTGACCGCGGCGCTGCTGGGGTTGGAGGCCGACCGGCACTTCGGGGCGCATGTGTTCGACCCGGCCAACGGTGGCGCCATCCTGTTCCAGCACCTGTTCTGGTTCTTCGGCCACCCCGAGGTGTACATCGTCGCGTTGCCGTTCTTCGGCATCATCACC
>DASSTH010000354.1:0-4711 GCA_035708025.1 Nakamurella sp.
CAGGCGGACGCCAACGCCCGGGCGATCGCCGGCAACGGAACGACCGTCGCGGTGAGCTGGTACGCCGGCGGGCACAACGGCGGCGGGCTGGACACCGCCACCCAGGACCGGGTCACCGGTTGGCTGCAGCACTACCTGTCCGGCACCGGCCCGGTGCCGACCGACGCGTTCCGGTACACGGTGGCCGGACCGCCCACCGACAGCGGCCGGGCCCGCAACCGCACGCTGCAGTTGGACGGCTATCCCGGACTGGGCGAACCACCGGTGCCGCGCACCGCGGTGCCGCTGTCCGGGCCGGCCCAGACGGTGATCAACCCGCCGGGCGGGCTGCCGGCCGCCATCTCCTCGCTGCCGGGTGTCGGGTCGCTGGGCGCCGGGGCGCTGGGAGCGTTGTCGGCGATCCCCGGCCAGACCGCCCGCTTCACCTCCGCGCCGGTCAGCTCCACCACCGTGGTCACCGGTTCGCCGACCATCACGCTGTCCGTGGCCCGGCCGGCCGCCCTGCCCGGCGGTGGCGGTGCGTCGGCCACCGACGACGGCTCCGCGGTGCTGTACGTGTCGCTCGCCGCGGTCGACGGTTCGCAGGCCACCGGGGCCGGCGGCACCTCCGGCGGCGCATCTGCCGGCGGCCCGGACCTCGGCAGTTCGCCCGGCGGCGGATCGGATTCCGGCGGCTCGGGCACCAGCGGCTCGGACTCGGCCGGCGACTCGGACTCGGGCGACAGCAGCTCGGACTCGGCCGGCGACTCGGACTCCGGTGACGCGGCGGCGTCGGTGGCCGCGGCGATCGCCGGCGTGGGCGGACCGGCCGGGGGCGCCGTGGCGCCGGTACGGATCACCGATCTGCCGGCGGACGGCAGCGCGGTGCCGGTGACGGTTCACCTGCCGGCGGTGGCGTTCCAGCTGCGGCCCGGCCAGGCGTTCCAGGTCCGGGTGGCCACCACGGATCAGGGCTACGCGGGGTCGACAGCCCCTGCGGTGTACCGGATCTCGTTGGCCGACGGCGGGAATGCCGGTGTGTTGAGCGTGCCCGAGGCCGGCGGGGTGCGGGTGTCCGCCGGCGATCTGCCGCTCGGGGTGCTGATCGGCCTGATCGCCCTGGTGGTGCTGTCGCTCGTCGGTCTGGTGCTGGCCGGCCGGGTTCGCACGACGCGGCGGCGCATCGGGCAGCAGGCCGGCCACTCGACCCCGGGCGTAGCGCCTTCTTCCCAGGACGCGCCGTCGGCGCCCCGCGTGTCGCGACACATTCGCGCTACCTCCCCCGGTGGGGTGCCTGGTGGGGTGCCCGGTGGGGTGCCCGGAACGGCGCTCGGAACCGCGCTGGACACAGCGCTCGACGGCCCGAACTCGCCCGACCCTGCTGGCCCGTCACCGCTGGTGATCACCGGGCTGCGCAAGGACTATCCCGGCGGGGTGGTCGCCGTGGACGACGTCAGCTTCCGGGTCGACCGCGGGCAGGTGCTCGGCCTGCTGGGCCCCAACGGCGCCGGCAAGACCACCACGCTGCGCATGGTGATGGGACTGATCACCCCGACCGCCGGGGACATCACCCTGTTCGGCGCCCCGGTCCGTCCGGGTGCCGAGATCCTCTCCCGAGTCGGCAGTTTCGTAGAAGGATCGGGCTTCCTTCCGCACCTGTCCGGGCGGACCAACCTGGAGCTGTACTGGCGGGCCACCGGCCGGCCGGCGCGGGACGCACACCTGGAGCAGGCGCTGGAGATCGCCGATCTGGGCCGGGCGGTCGAGCGCCGGGTCAAGACCTACTCGCAGGGCATGCGGCAGCGGCTGGCCATCGCCCAGGCGATGCTGGGACTGCCGGACCTGTTGTTGCTGGACGAGCCCACCAACGGGCTGGACCCGCCGCAGATCCACGCCATGCGCGAGGTGCTGCGCCGGTACGCCGCGACCGGCCGGACCGTGCTGATCTCCAGCCATCTGCTGTCCGAGGTGGAACAGACCTGCAGCCACGTGGTGATCGTCAACCGCGGCCGCACCATCGCCGCCGGCACGGTCGCCGAGATGGTCGCGGCGTCCGGCGAGATCCAGCTGTCCACCGACGAACCCGAGCGCGCCCGCACCGTGCTGCGCGGCATTCCGGGCATCGACGGGATGGAGATCACCGCGGGCGGCCTGTTGGTCGACCTCGCGGAGGTGCCGCTCGGGGATGCCCTGCGGGCCCTGCTGGATGCCGGGATCACCGTCACCGCCGCGGCGCCCCGCAACCGGTTGGAGGACGTGTTCCTCGATCTGGTGGGGGCCGGAACGGAGGCGAGGACATGACCACCCGCGACGGGGGCCGAGACGTGATCCGCGAGGCCGACGCGCAGGCCTCCCCGGACGCCGCCCAGGACACCGCCCAGGACGCGGGCAACGGCGGCGTACCGAACCCGGCCGGCCAGGAGTTCCCGCACCACGATCACTCCGCGGACGCCGCCGTCGCCGCCATGTCTACGGTGCCGGTCGTCACCAACGGCACCGATTCCGGTCCGGCACCGGGATTCCGGCCGGGCGCCACGCTGCCGATCCGGGTGGAACTGGCCCGGCAACTGCACCGCCGGCGCACCCAGGTGGCGCTGGGCTTCATGGTGCTGCTGCCGGCCATCCTGGCCGCCGCGTTCGCGCTGGGCAGCGACAGCGGCTCCACCCGATCCACCTTCGTCGACCTGGCGCAGGCGGGGGCGGCCAACTTCGCGATGGTGACCCTGTTCTTCGCGGCCAGCTTCCTGCTGATCGTCATCGTGTCGCTGTTCTTCGGCGACACCATCGCCTCGGAGGCGTCCTGGTCGTCGCTGCGGTACCTGCTGGCCATGCCGGTGCCGCGGATCCGGTTGCTGCGGCAGAAGTTCGTGGTGGCGGCGCTGTTGTCCGCGGCCGCCATCGTGCTGCTGGCCGGCGTCGCCGCGGCGATCGGGGTGGTGGCGTACGGCACCGGCCCGTTGACCACGCCCACGGGCGAGTCGTTCGCCGGGTGGGGGGCCGCCGGCCGGATGGCGCTGGTGGTCGCCTACATCGCGGTGCAACTGGCGTGGGTCGCGGGGCTGGCGTTCCTGATGACGGTGTCCACCGACGTGCCGCTGGGCGCCGTCGGCAGCGCCGTACTGCTGTCCATCGTGTCGCAGATCCTGGACCAGATCACGGCACTGGGCTCGCTGCGCAACTGGCTGCCGACCCACTACTCGTTCTCCTGGACCGGGGCGCTGGTGGACCCGATCAACTGGGCGGACATGACCCGCGGCGCGTTCTCCTCGATCGCCTACGGGGTGCTGCTGACCGCCCTGGCGTTCTGGCGATTCCGCCGCAAGGACATCACCAGCTGATCAGACCCAGCTGATCAGACCTCGACGGAGAGCTCGTACACCTGCTCCGTGGGGTGCCCGGCGCGCTCGTGGATGCGCATCACCGCTTCCTTGCTGGGGCCGGTGGACAGGCAGAAGACCTTGCCGGACTCCGGGTCCAGCCAGGCGTTCTCGAAGTGCACGCCCTCCTCGGCCTCGATGTCCAGGTCGTGCTGGTGCGCCTCGGCCAACTGCGACTTGGTGACGCCGATGAATCCGTCGTGAACGTCCATGAACTTGGGCACGGCGAGCCTCCACTGGTTCGTCCGCCACCATCCTGGGCGGGTTGCGTGAAGTATGGCCGGACGTTGATCGCCAGTCATCCGCCGAAGGAGTGCGCTCTGCCCACGGTCGGACGCGCCCGGGCCTCGGCTTCCGAGCGGGTGGGTGTGCGGGGGGCGTGGGGCGTCATCCGGTCGGGCCACTGCGGCGAGAATGTGGGCATGGCCAGGCTGCTGATCGTGCACCACACGGTGTCCCCCGCCACCCGGGCGATGCACGAGGCGGTGCTGGACGGCACCCGCGCCGAGGGCATCACCGGTGTGCAGGTGCAGGCGCGTCCCGCGTTGGCGGCGTCGGTGACGGAGACCCTCCAGGCGGACGGCGTCATCCTGGGGACGCCGGCCAACATCGGCTACATGTCGGGCGCGCTCAAGCACTACTTCGACACCATCTACTACCCGCTGCTGGACGCCGCGCCGCGCCTGCCGTTCGGGCTGTGGGTGCACGGGAACGAGGACACCACCGGCGCGCTGCGGGCGATCACGGCCATCACCGGTGCGCTGGGCTGGCAGCAGGTGACGGAGCCGGTGGTGGTGACGGGCACACCGACCGCCGCCGACCGGGAGGCCTGCTGGAACCTTGGCGCCACCGTCGCGGCCACGCTCGGCAAATGAGGCACGCGGATCGGCTGCGGCTGCACGCCGTGTCCGCATCGTGCCGCGCCGTGCCGTCGGGCGAGCACTCCTGTCCGCGCGGTGCGCCTCCGTGCCGTCGGGCGAGCACCCGCGTCCGCGTGGTGCGCCTCCGCGCCGTCGGGCGAGCACCCGCGTCCGCGCGGTGCGCCTCCGTGCCGTCGGTCGAGCACCCGTGACCGGGCCGTGGCACGTCGAGCGCGCGCCGGGCCGGGCTACTGCACGCAGAACTCGTTGCCGTCCGGGTCGGTCATGACCATCCAGTGGTCACCGAACTGATCGTTGCGCCGCTCCTCGACGATGGTGGCCCCGGCGGATACCAGCGTGTCCACGTGGGCCGTCACCGCTCGCCAGCGCTCGTCCGGGTCGGTGATGCCGCGGCCGACGCTGACGTCCAGGTGCACACGGTTCTTGGCGGTCTTGCCCTCGGGGACCTTCTGGAAGAACAGCCGGGGACCGTTG
>DASSTH010000355.1:0-6607 GCA_035708025.1 Nakamurella sp.
TCGAGGTCTGTCCAGGTGAGGTCCGTGCGCGCGGTGGCGCGGGCCAGGTGGTCGCGGTGGAGTTCGAGACGTTCCGGCTCGATAGGGAAGGGCGCGAAGGAGCAGTTGCCGGTGACCTCCGTGGTGACGCCTTGCAGCAGCTTGCTCTCGCCCGCCCCGTGGTGCAGCAGGTGCAGGTCGGAATGCGTGTGGATGTCGATGAATCCGGGCGCCAGCACCCGTGCGGTGCCGTCGATGACCCGGGCCGCGGCCGCCGTCGCGCCCAGTTGGCCGACCGCGGCGACGGCGCCGTCCCGCACACCGACATCCGCCGTCCGCGCCGGGGACCCGGTGCCGTCGATCAGCGTCGCGCCGTGGATCAACAGGTCGAACATCAGCGTCGGCATCCTTCCGGACCGGTTCGCATGTCGTTCCAAAGTGTGGAACCGAATTTTCTTTTCGATAGGTTACGATGCCGGTGATCGGGAAGCAACGGCATGCGGATCATCCGGCCGGACCGGGTGTGCCGCCGGCAGGAGTGCACGATGGAACGGACAGCTGGCGTCCGGAAGCCGCCGAACATCTTGTTCTTCCATGTCGACAACCTCGGCATGGGCGAACTGAGTTGTTACGGCAGCGGCATTCTGCGCGGTGTCACCACGACCCGCATCGACCACTTCGCCCGCCAGGGGCTGCAGTTGTGGCACTACATCGCCGAGCCGCAGTGCACACCGTCCCGCAGCGCGTTGCTCACCGGCCGGCACGCCATCCGGTCGGGCACCGTGTCGGTTCCCTCCGGTGGCGACACCGGGGGACTGGTGGCCTGGGAGCGGACGATCGCCCGGGTGCTGTCCGACCGCGGTTACGCGACGTCCTGCATGGGCAAGTGGCACCTCGGGTGCGAACAGGGCCGCTGGGCGACGGATCACGGCTTCGACGAGTTCTACGGCCCGCCGCGCTCCTACACCGAATGCCTGTGGCCGACCGACCCGTGGTACGACCCGCAGCGGGACCCGGTGTGCTACATGGTGCAGGGCACCGCCGAGCACGGTGTGACGGAACTGCTGGACCAGCAGCTCACCCTCGAGCGGCGCCGCGATGTGGACGTGGAATACACCCGTCGGGCCCTGGACTTCATGGACCGCAGCGTGGCCGCCGACCGGCCGTTCTTCCTGTACTACAACCACTCGCTGATGCACATGCCGACCATCCCGCGGCCGGAGTTCCACGGCCGGTCGGGCAGCGGCGAGTGGGCGGACTGCCTGCTGGAGCTGGACGCCGACTTCGGCGAACTGCTGGACGCGCTGGACCGGCTGGGGGTCGCCGACGACACGATCGTGGTGTTCGCCGGCGACAACGGTCCGGAGGAGAAGCTGTTGTGGCGGGGCACGCCCGGACCGTTCGACGGCTCCTACTTCACCGGTTCGGAGGGCGGGCTGCGCACCCCGTGCCTGATCCGCTGGCCCGGGCGGGTGGCACCGGAACGCATCAGCAACGAGATGGTGCACCAGGTGGACATGTTCCCCACCCTGCTGGGGTGGACCGGCACCGACGTCCCGGCCGACCGGGTGATCGACGGGCTGGACCAGCGGGAGTTCTTCGCCGGGCGCACCGACCGCTCGGCGCGCGAGGGTTGCCTGGTGTGGGTGCGGGACATGGTTCATGCGGTGAAGTGGCGGGACTTCAAGGTGGTGCACGTCCGGCAGAAGTACTTCAGCGAAGAGGCCCACGTGCTGACCACCCCCGATGTGATCAACCTGGCCCTGGATCCGCACGAGCGGGAGGCGCACAACCAGCAGTATCTACACAGCTGGGTGCCGTTCCACACCCGCCGACTGGTGGCGGAGTTCCAGCGATCGTTGCTGCGGGAGGAACCGATCCCGGTGGGCGCGCCGCTGGACTACGTGCCGCGCCGGTCGAACACCACATGACCCCGAACCTGCTGCTGATCGTCTCAGACCAGCACCATCCGCGCTGCGCCGGATTCGCCGGACACCCGGTGGTCCACACCCCGAACCTGGACGCGCTGGCGGCATCCGGCACCACGTTCCGCAGCGCGTACTGTGCCAGCCCGATCTGCGTGCCGGCCAGGGCGTCCATCGCGACCGGGCGCTACGTGTTCCAGCACCGCTGCTGGGACAACGCCGCGCCGTACGCGGGCGACCCGCCGAGCTGGGGCCATCGGCTGATCGGCGCGGGATACGACGTGAGCACCGTCGGCAAGCTGCACTACCGGGACGCCGACTGCGACACCGGCACCGGTCCGCAGATACTGCCCATGCACGTGCACGGCCGCGGTGACCTGCGCGGGCTGGTGCACCGGGCCACCGGGACGCCCGTCCCGTCCGGTACCGGGTCGGCCCGGATCGCGAAGGCCGGCGTGGGGGAGACCGAGTACACCCGGTACGACCGGGCGGTCGCCGACGCCGCGGTGCGGCAGATCCACCGTGCGGATCCGGCGCGCCCGTTCGCCATCACCGCCTCCTTCGTCTCGCCGCACTTCCCCTGGCTGGCGCCGCAGGACTACGCCGACCGGTACGCCGACGCCGAGATCGCCGTCCCCGCAGGCCTCGACGCGGCGTGGCGGCATCCGGCGGTGGACGAGTTCCGCAGCGCGTTCGGCCTGGACGACCTGCCGCCGGCGGTATCCCGCACCGCGCTGCGCGCCTACTTCGGGCTGTGCAGCTTCCTGGACACCCAGGTGGGCCGGGTGCTGGACGCGCTGGCCGCATCCGGCCGCGCCGAGGACACCCTGGTGATCTACACCTCCGACCACGGCGAGAGCGCGGGCGCGCACGGACTGTGGTTCAAGCATCTGATGAACGAGGAGTCGGCGGGGGTGCCGCTGGTGCTGCGCGGCCCCGGCGTGCCGGCCGGAGCCGTGGTGCACACCCCCGTGTCACACGTGGACCTGTACCCCACGATCCTGCATGCCGCAGGCATCCCGCTGCCCGAGGCCGATCTGCCCGGGGTGTCGCTGCTCGACGTCGCCCGCGGCGACCGGCCGGACCGCGTGGTGCTCAGCGAATATCACGCCAACGGGTCGCTGGGCGCCTCGTTCCTGGTCCGAAGCCGCCGGTACAAGTACATCGAGTACGCGCGGCACCGGCCGCAGCTGTTCGACCTGATGGATGATCCGGGCGAGACCGTCGACCTGGCGGACGATCCCGCGCACGCGGATACCCTGCGCCGGCTGGCGCAGCAGCTGCGCGGGATGTGCTCCCCGGAGGCGGTCGACGAACAGGCCCGTGCCGACCAGCGAGAGCGGATCGAGCGGGCCGGTGGCGTGCGGGCGGCACTGTCCCACACGGTGGAGTACACCCCGGCACCGTCGCTCGACGACCCGGACCGCAATGAGACCGCACGACTGTCGAAGGACGCGCCATGACCGAACAGATCGCCATCGTCGACGTCGACCTGGCCGACGGCACCGGCGGCGACCTGCGGCGCTGCGACGTGCTGGTCGACGGGGAGCGCATCGCGCGGGTATGCGGCGCCGGCGACCTGCCCACCGCCGGCGCGCAGCTGGTGCGCGGCACCGGCCTGGTGCTGGCGCCCGGCTTCATCGACGTGCACTCGCACGCCGACAATGCCGCGTTGCTGGACGAGCCGGACCTGTCCAAGATCCTGCAGGGGGTCACCACCGAGGTGGTGGGGAACTGCGGGTTCACCCTGGCACCCCGGGGCGAGACGGCGCCGGCGTTGGACGCCCTGCTGCAACGCATCTTCCCCGAGATGGTCGCGGACTGGGGCACCTTCGCCGAGCTGTACCGCACGCTGGACGCCCGCGGCTACGTCACCAACATGGCGCCGCTGGCCGGTCACCACGCGCTGCGCATCCAGGCGATGGGCATGTCGGACGCGGCACCGGACCCGGCCCAGCAGAGCCGCATGGCCGACGGCCTGGCGGAGGCGATGGAGGCCGGCGCGTTCGGTCTGTCCACCGGACTGATCTACCCACCTGGGCTGTTCAGCGACACCGACGAACTGGTGCAGTTGGCCGGCACGCTGCCCCCGCACGGCATCTACGCCACGCACATGCGCGGCGAGGGCCGCAACCTGGCCGACAGCGTGCGCGAGGCGGTGCGCATCGGGCGGGAATCCGGCCGGCGGGTGCAGGTCTCGCACCTGAAGGCGGCCGGCCGGCCCTATTGGGGTGGGGTGGCCGCGGCGCTGGAGCTGCTGGACCGGGCGCGCGCGGACGGGGTGGACATCCGGCACGACGTGTACCCCTACACCGCCTCGTCCACCATGCTGACTGCCCTGTTGCCGCCGTGGTTCCAGGAGGGTGGCAACGAGGCGGTGCTGGCCCGGCTCGCAGACCCGGCGGCCCGCGACCGGGTGCGCGCCGAGATCGAGGCCGGCCCCGCCGGCGGCTGGGAGAACATGGCGTGGGCGGCCGGGTGGCCCAACATCGTGATCGCCTCCACCGGTTCGGGCGACGGTGAGGGCCTGTCGGTGGCCGAGCTGGCGGGGCAGTGGGGCTGTGCGCCGTTCGACGCCGTGGTGCGGTTGCTGACCGCCGAGCGGCTGCGCGCATCCATGACCGTGCACCAGATGTCGGAGGACGACCTGACCACCGCCCTGGCGCACCCGCTCACCATGATCGGCTCGGACGGGCTGCCGCCCGGCACCGGCGGCCGGCCGCACCCGCGCACCTGGGGCACCTTCCCGCGGGTGCTGGGCAGGTACAGCCGGGAGCAGGGGCTGCTGACCCTGCCGGAGGCGATCCGCCGCATGACGTCGCTGCCGGCGCAGACCTTCCGGATCCCGGACCGGGGCATCGTCACCGAGGGCGCGATCGCGGACCTAGTCGCCTTCGACCCGGCCACCGTGGCCGACCGGGCCAGCTACCAGCAACCCACCACGCCGCCGGCCGGCATCGCCTTCGTCATGCAGGCCGGCGCGATCGTGGTGCGGGACGGCGAGTTCGGTGGCCGGCGCGGCGGCCGCCGGCTCCGGCCGGCCACCGGCTCGGACGACTGAGGGCCGGGGACGGCAACGCCATGGACATGGATGTGCTGTTCACCGGGGGCACCGTCGTCGACGGCACCGGCGCCGCCCCCCGACCGGCCGACGTCGGGATCCGCGACGGGCTGATCGAATACCTGGGCCCGGGACGACCGGAACTGGTGGCTGCCGAGACCGTGGACTGTTCCGGGATGGTGGTCGCGCCCGGCTTCATCGACATCCACACCCACTCCGACCTGACGGTGCTCGCCGCGCCGTCCGCCGACAGCGCCGTGCTGCAGGGCGTGACCACCCAGGTCACCGGGAACTGCGGGTTCTCGCCGTTCCCGGTGCATCCCGACCGCCGGGACCTGCTCAGCGATCACGTCGGCGGGATCGGCGGGGAGACGGTGCCGGTGGACTGGTCCGACCTGGACGGCTACGCCGAACGGCTCGGCCAGTCCCCACCGTCGATCAACGTGGTCGCCCTGGTCGGTCACGGCGCGCTGCGCATCGCGGCCATGGCTGATCCGTACGCCGCCGCGGACGACGCCGACGTGCGCGGGATGTGCGCCCTGCTGGCCGCGGCCCTGGAACAGGGCGCGGCCGGGCTGTCCACCGGCCTGACCTACCCGCCGTCGGCGCTGGCGGACCCCGCCGAGATCCAGGCGCTGGCCGCCGAATGCGCGGCGCGCGGACGGCTGTACGCCACCCACGCCCGGGGGATGGCGGGGAACGAACAGGGCGCGATCGACGAGGCCATCGAGGTCAGCCGGGCCACCGGGGTGCGGCTGGAGTACTCCCACCTGGCGTTGAACAACCCGGTGAACTGGGGACGGGCGGCGGACCCGTTGCGGCGCTTCGAGTCGGCGGCCGAACAGGGATTGCCGGTCGGGTTCGACGTGTATCCCTACGATGCGTCGTCATCCTCGGCGCTGCAGTACCTTCCGGACTGGGTGCAGCGCGGCGGCAGCGCGGAACTGGCCCGCCGGGCGGCCGATCCGGACTGGCGCTCCGCGGCCGAACGGGCCATCGCGGAGGGGTTCTTCGGCGGCATCCCGTGGTACTGGGAGCGCATCGTGCTGTCCGCGGCACCCGGCATGGACGACATGGTCGGGCTGTCCGTGGGGCAGATCGCCGAGCAGTGGGACCGGCCGCCCGAGGGGGTGCTGCTGGACATCTGCGTGCGTCTGGGGTCGGCCGCCCAGGTGGTCCTGCACTACCGGACCGAGCAGGACATGCGGGCGTTCCTGGCCCACCCGCTGTCCGTGGTGGGCTCCGACGGGCTGGCCAGACCGCTGGCGGGGCAGGATCATCCGCACCCGCGCAGTTTCGGCGCCTTCCCCCGGGTGGTCGGCCGGTATGTGCGTGACGTGCCCCTGTTGGACCTGCCCGGTGCGGTGCGCAAGATGACCTCGGAGCCCGCCCGGCGGCTGGGCCTGGCCCGGCGCGGCGTGCTGCAGCAGGGGTTCGTCGCGGACCTGGTGGTGTTCGACGCCGGCCGGGTCGCGGATCGGGCCAGCTTCGCCGAGCCGCGCCGGATCCCGCAGGGGATACACCGGACGGTGGTGTCCGGAACGACGGTGGCAGTGGACGGGAGGGTCACCCCGGCCCGCCCGGGAAGGTTGGTGCGGTGCGGCCAGTAACAGCAGGATTCGACGGTGACGGGACGGCCGGC
>DASSTH010000356.1:0-2777 GCA_035708025.1 Nakamurella sp.
CGGCGCTGACCGGGGCGCAGACGGTGGACTTCGGCGCGCCGATGCTGTCCATGCACTCGGCGCGGGAGCTGACCGGGGTGGCCGACCAGGCGATGTACGTCGCGGCCCTGACGGCGTTCCTGGATCCGGCGGCCTGACCCGCTGAATCGGCGAGTCGCAGAACCCTAGCGTCCTGCAGATTGCGCGTAACTACGTGCAATCTGCAGGACGCAAGAGCGGGGGTTCCCGAACCGGTCAGTGCGGCGGGTGGCGGCGATGTCCGCGGCGGTGGCCGATATCCGCCGGCGCAGCACGGCACGTTGGCCGGCGGTGTTCGCGTCGGAGCTGGCCCGACGATCCGTGACCCGGAAGCCTGCGGTGACGGGGATCCTTGCTGTGACGGGGAACCCGGGGATCGGCCGTCGTGCGACCGGCGCAGCTCCGGCCAGGGGAGTCCGTCGCGGGGGCCGGTTCCAGCGGTTCGCGGGTGGTCGGTGCGGACGCGGTGCGTCGCAACGGCAGGTGCCGAGTCGTGTGCCGCCCGGGGACGTGCCCCATCTGCACGCCGTGGGTGGCATGCTCAACCCCATGCCCGGACCGCCCGCGGGTCGCCCGCCGATCGTTCGCGCGCTCGGCACCTCGCTGGCCCTGCTGGGCCTGTCCCTCGGCCTGTTGATCGCCATCGAGATCGCCGTGCCCGTCCAGGGCGGGTCCGATCCGCTGTGGGTCGCGCTACTGGCGCCGTCCTCCGCGGTCGTCTTCCTGATCACCGGTGCCGTCGCGTGGTGGCGGCGGCCCAGCAACCGGACCGGCGCGATCATGCTGTGGGGCGCTGTGCTGCTGGTGTTCTCCGGCCTCGATGTCTTCGGCGTCGGGTGGCTGGCAAGCGTGTCGGTGGTGCTGGCCACCATGACGTTGCCGGTGCTGGTGCACCTGTTGTTGGCCTTTCCGTCCGGCCGCGTGCGCAGCCGGACGGCGCGCTGGACCGTCCTGGCCGGCTACGCCGTGTCGCTGGTGCTGCAGGTTCCGCTGTACCTGTTCGATCCGCGCGCCAGCCCCGGCGGGATGCTGGCGATCGGCGATGCACCGGTGCTCCGGACCATCGGAAGCTGGCTGCAGCGCGGCTGTGGCATGGCCGTCATGGTGGTGGCGGCGGGGATCCTGGCCCACAGGTTCCGCCGGTCCGGGCGGCGGGAGCGCCGGGTGATCGGACCGCTGTACCTGTACGGCATCGCGGCGGTGCTCGCCGTCCCGGTCATCCCCTCGGTGATCAGGCCGCTCACCGGCATGCCGGCGGAGATGAGCTACCTGTTGCAGATCGGGTTGCTCACCGCGGTTCCCGTCACCGTCGGATGTGCCATGCTGCTCGGCGGATTCGCCCGGACCAGCGAGGTGCAGGAACTCGGTGCCTGGCTGGGATCCGCGGACCGCGAGCGGGTGTCACTGCAGCACGCGCTGGCCGACAGCCTGGGCGATCCGTCGGTGCGACTGGCCTTCTGGGCCGACGAGGTGGGCCGGTACGTCGACCGGCAGGGGCGGCCGGTGCTGGTGCCGGACCCGGCGCCCGGCCGCGCGACGGTGGATATCGGCATCGGCGGCCGCCGGGTGGCCGCCATCGGGTACGACGCCGGCCTGATCGACGATCCGGGGGTGGTTGCCTCGGCCGGGCGGGTGGTGGCGCTCGCCCTGGACCGCGAGCGGCTCACCGCGGAGTTGCGGGCCAGCCGGAACGAGGTGCGGCTCTCCCGGATGCGCATCGTGCAGGCCGGCGACCAGGAGCGGCGGCGGATCGCGCAGAACCTGCACGACGGGTTGCAGGCCGAGCTGGTGCTGCTGGGGGTGCAGGCGCAGGGTCTGGCCGACATCCCCGGGGCCACCACGGAGGTGGCCGCCGCTGCCACCGATCTGCGGCTGCGCATCGACCGGGCGGCCAGGGACCTTCGGCAACTGGTGCACGCGGTGATGCCGCCTCCGCTGGTCGAACGCGGGCTGACCTCCGCCGTCGAGGACCTGGTGGATCGGATGCCGGTGCCCACCCGGTTGGACATCGGCGATCTCGGCGTGCTGCCCGGTCAGCTGCAGAGCACCGCCTACTTCGTCGTCGCCGAGGGCCTGGCCAACGCGGTCAAGCACGCCCGGGCCACGAAGATCTCGGTCCGGCTGGCGCGCGCCCACCAACGGTTGTCCATCCAGGTGGCCGACGACGGGGTGGGCGGTGCGAGCATCGGGGGCGGTCGTGGGCTGGGGGGCCTGACCGACCGGGTGGACGCACTGGCCGGCAGGCTGACCATCGACAGCCCGGACGGCCGGGGCACCCAGTTGCTGGTGGAGCTGCCATGCGAGTTCTGATCGGCGAGGACGAGGCCCTGCTGCGCGACGGGCTTTCCCTGGTTCTGGAACGCGGCGGATTCGAGGTGATCGCCGCGGTGGGCACGGCCCGGGAACTGATCGAGCAGACCGGGCGGCACCGGCCGGATCTGGTGGTGACGGACATCCGGATGCCCCCGACCTTCACCGACGAGGGCCTGCGAGCGGCACTGGAGATCCGTGGCAGCCAGCCGTCGGTTCCCCTGGTGGTGCTGTCCCAGCACCTGCAACGGCGCTACGCGCTGGAGCTGCTGGCGAACCCGACCGCCGGCACCGGATACCTGCTCAAACAGCGGATCGCCGACACCCGCACCTTCTACCAGGACCTGCGCCGGGTCAGCCAGGGCGGCACCGTCCTGGACCCGGAGGTGGTGCAGCTGATGGTGACGCGGGCCAGCAGCGAGCACGACGCGATCGGCGGTCTCACCGAA
>DASSTH010000357.1:0-5318 GCA_035708025.1 Nakamurella sp.
GCCATCCTGGATGCCTGGGCCGCGGACGACTCACTGGCCGGCGACGGGGTGGCCACTGCGGCTGACGCCCTGCTGGGAATCACGCTGCGCTGACCCCCGGTTCCGCGAGGGTCTATGTCGGGCTGACGACCCCCCGGTCCCGCGAGGCGCCTCTTCGGGCGGAGGCCCCGGTTCCGCGAGGCGCCTCTTCGGGCGGAGGCCCCCGGTTCTGGCGAGGATCAACTTCGCCCTGCGAGGATCAACTTCACGGTTTTCCGCCCGATATGCCGGAATCGCCGCGAAGTTGATCCTCGCCAGCGGAAGTTGATCCGCAAAGAGGAGGGTGTCAGCGGCCGTCGCCGGGGCGGGGCCGGCGCCGGCGCAGGTAGCGCTCGAACTCCGCCGCGATCGAGTCGCCGGAGATCGGCCGGATCTGTTCGCTGTCGTCGTCCCGCTCCTGCAGGGAGCGCACGTACTCGCTGACCTCGCTGTCCTTGGCCGCCAGCCGGCTGACCTCGTCCACCCAGTCGTCGGCCTGCTGGGGCAGCGCTCCCAACGGCACCTCCACGTCCAGCACCTCCTCCACCCGGTGCAGCAGAGCGAGGGTCGCCTTGGGCGACGGCGGATCGGCCACGTAGTGCGGGACCGCCGCCCACAGCGACACCGCCGGGATCCCGGACTGCACCAGGGCGTCCTGGAACACGCCGGCGATCCCGGTCGGCCCCTCGTAGCTGGAGGTCGACACGCCCAGCCGCTCGGCGGATGCCTCGTCCTGCGCCGAGCCGGTCACCTGGATCGGAGTGGTGTGCGCGACGTCCGCCAGCAGGGCTCCCAGCGTCAACACCGTCTGCACGTTGCTGTCCAGCGCGAGCTTGACGAGTTCGGCGCAGAACGCCCGCCAGCGGAAGTTGGGCTCGATGCCGTGCACCAGCAGCACGTCGTTGGCCGCGTCCGGAAGCCGGCAGGCGGTGATCCGGGTGGTCGGCCACTGGATCGTGCGGGTCACCCCGCCCAGCAGCACCACCGTCGGCCGGGTCACCTGGAAGTCGTAGTAGCCCTCCGGGTCCAGTTCCGCGAACGGCTCGGCGTCCCAGGTCAGGCTCAGGTGCTCCACGGCGGCGGTCGCCGCGTCCCCGGCGTCGTTCCACCCCTCGAATGCTGCGATCATCACCGGATCACGCAGCGCGGCGCGCTCGGTCACCCCGTCAGCCTACGTCGGCCCCGCACTACCCTGGGACGGTGAGCGACACACCCCGGCACCCGTTCCTGGCGGCGATGGCCGACCGCGTCCTGGTCTGCGACGGGGCGATGGGCACCATGCTGCAGGCCGCCGACCCCAGTCTGGACGATTTCGCCGGGCTGGAGGGCTGCAACGAGATCCTCAACGTGACCCGCCCGGACATCGTGGCTGGCGTGCACCGGGCCTACCTGCAGACCGGCGTGGACGCGATCGAGACCAACACCTTCGGTGCGAACCTGGCGAACCTGGGGGAGTACGGCATCGCCGACCGGATCGGCGAGCTGAGCCTGGCCGCGGCCCGCATCGCCCGCGCGGCCGCCGACGAGTACGCCACCGCCGACCAGCCCCGGTTCGTCATCGGGTCGGTGGGGCCGGGCACCAAGCTGCCCACGCTGGGCCACACCACGTTCGCCGCGCTGCGGGACGCCTACGCCGAGCAGGTGGCCGGGATGCTGGCCGGCGGCATCGACGCCGTGCTGGTGGAGACCTGCCAGGACCTATTGCAGGCGAAGGCCGCGCTGATCGGGGCCAAGCGCGCCATGGCCACGCACGGCGCGTCCGTCCCGCTGCTGGCCCACGTCACCGTGGAGACCACCGGGACCATGCTGCTGGGCAGCGAGATCGGCGCGGCGCTGACCGCGCTGGAGCCGCTGGGCATCGACGCCATCGGGCTGAACTGCGCCACCGGTCCGGCGGAGATGAGCGAGCACCTGCGCTTCCTGTCCCGGCACGCCCGCAGGCACATCTCGGTGATGCCCAACGCGGGGCTGCCGCAATTGGGTCCGCGCGGCGCGGTGTATCCGCTGAGCCCCGAGGAGCTGGCCGAGTCGCTGTCCGGATTCGTCACGGAGTACGGCACCCGGCTGGTCGGTGGCTGCTGCGGCACCACTCCGGAACACCTCGCGCTGGTGGTCAAGGCGGTGCGGGACCTGCAGCCGTCCCGCCGCCGGCCGCGACCGGAGCCCGGACTCGCGTCGCTGTACCAGTCCGTGCCGTTCGCCCAGGACGCCTCCTTCCTGATGATCGGCGAGCGGACCAACTCCAACGGCTCCAAGGCGTTCCGCGAGGCGATGCTGAACGGGCGGTGGGACGACTGCATCGAGATCGCCCGCGCCCAGACCCGGGACGGCGCCCACCTGCTGGACCTGTGCGTGGACTACGTCGGCCGGGACGGCGCGGTGGACATGGCCGAACTGGCCGGCCGGATGGCCACCGCGTCCACGCTGCCGATCATGCTGGACTCCACCGAACCACCGGTGATCCAGGCCGGGCTGGAACGACTGGGCGGCCGGTCCATCATCAACTCGGTGAACTACGAGGACGGTGACGGACCCGAGTCCCGCTTCGCGCGCGTGATGCCGATGGTCGTCGAGCACGGCGCCGCCGTGGTCGCCCTGACGATCGACGAGCAGGGCCAGGCCCGCACCCGGGACCACAAGGTGGCCATCGCCGAGCGGCTGATCGCGGACTTGACCGGCACCTGGGGCCTGTCCGAGCACGACATCATGATCGACTGCCTGACCTTCCCCATCGCCACCGGGCAGGAGGAGACCCGGCGGGACGGCGTGGAGACCATCGAGGCCATCCGGGAGATCAAGCGCCGGCATCCGGACGTGCACACCACCCTGGGGGTGTCCAACATCTCCTTCGGGCTAAACCCGGCGGCCCGCCAGGTGCTCAACTCGGTCTTCCTGGCCGAATGCGTGGAGGCCGGGCTGGACTCCGCCATCGTGCACCCGTCCAAGATCCTGCCGATGTCCCGGATCCCGGAACGGCAGCGCACCGCCGCGCTGGACCTGGTCTACGACCGCCGGCGGGAGGGATACGACCCGCTGACCGAGATCCTCACCCTGTTCGAGGGCGCCACCGCCACCGCCGGGCGGGCCAACCGGGCCGCCGAACTGGCCTCGCTGCCGCTGGACGAGCGGCTGCAGCGGCGCATCGTGGACGGCGAGAAGGTCGGCCTGGAGGCCGATCTGGACGAGGCGCTGCAGACCAGGACGGCGCTGGACATCATCAACGACACCCTGCTGGCCGGCATGAAGACGGTGGGGGAGCTGTTCGGATCCGGCGCGATGCAACTGCCGTTCGTGCTCACCTCGGCGGAGGTGATGAAGACGGCCGTGGCCCACCTGGAACCGCACATGGAGAAGAGCGACGCCGGCGGCAAGGGCACCGTGGTGCTGGCCACCGTCAAGGGCGACGTGCACGACATCGGCAAGAACCTGGTGGACATCATCCTGTCCAACAACGGTTACACCGTCCGCAATCTCGGCATCAAGCAGCCCATCGCGGCGATCCTGTCGGCGGCGGACCAGGCCGGCGCCGATGCCATCGGGATGTCCGGGCTGCTGGTCAAGTCGACGGTGGTGATGCGGGACAACTTGGCCGAGATGAACGCCCGCGGGCTGGCCGGCCGGTACCCGGTGCTGCTGGGCGGGGCGGCACTGACCCGCTCGTACGTGGAGAACGACCTCAGCGAGTTGTTCGACGGTGACGTGCGATACGCGCGGGACGCGTTCGAGGGACTGCGCCTGATGGACCGGGTGATGGCCCGCAAGAAGGGCCTGGCACCGGCCGACGACGACGCCGAGCGGGCCAAGGCCGCCGAGCGCCGGGCCCGGCACGAGCGGTCCGCCCGGATCGCGGCCGCCCGCCGGGCAGCCCAGGTGACCGAGGAGGCAGTGCCGGAGCGGTCCGACGTCGCGGTGGACAATCCCATTCCGATTCCGCCGTTCTGGGGCTCCCGGGTGGTCAAGGGCATCGCACTGCAGGACTTCGCCGCGCTGCTGGACGAACGGGCGCTGTTCCTGGGGCAGTGGGGGTTACGCGGGGCGCGCGGCGGGACCGGCCCGTCCTACGAGGAACTGGTGGCCAGCGAAGGCATTCCGCGGCTGCGCGCCTGGTTGGAGCGGCTGGCCACCGAGCACATCCTGGCCGCGGCGGTGAGTTACGGGTACTACCCGTGCGTCTCGGAGGGCGACTCGCTGATCCTGCTGTCCGAACCCGACCCGGCCGCCGCCGAGGTGTGCCGCTTCACCTTCCCCCGGCAGCGCCGCGACCGGCACCTGTGCCTGTCCGACTACTTCCGGCCCCGGTCGTCCGGCGAGGTGGACGTGGTCGCCTTCCAACTGGTGACGATGGGGTCACGCATCGCCGACTTCACCGGGGAACTGTTCGCCGCCAACGCCTATCGGGACTACCTGGAGGCGCACGGGCTTTCGGTGCAGCTGACCGAGGCGCTCGCGGAGTTCTGGCACCGCCGCATCCGGTCCGAACTGCGTTTCGGTGACGGGACCACCGCGGCGGATGCGGACTCGCCGGACGTGCGCCGGTTCTTCGAACTGGACTACCGCGGCGCGCGATACTCCTTCGGCTACCCGGCCTGCCCCGACCTGGCCGAGCAGGCCAAGCTGGTGCCGCTGCTGCATCCGGAGTCGATCGGAGTGGAACTGTCCGAGGAATTCCAGTGGCATCCCGAGCAGTCGACGGCCGCGCTGGTGGCCCACCACCCGGAGGCCACCTACTTCGCCGCCCGCTGAATTGACGGGTCGGGACGATCCGTTCAGCGGGGCCGGATCGCGAACTCGTTGCCGTCCGGGTCGGCCAACTCCAGGCCGTCCTCCCGTTCGCCCAGCAGGGTCGCCCCGATGGCGCACAGGCGTCGCGACTCGGTGACCGGATCGTCACTGGACAGCTGGAAACGTTGCCGGCTCCGGCCGGTCTTCGGTGGCACCGGCGGCCCGCCCCACGACACCTTGGTGCCGCCGGCGGGTGACTGGATGGCGGTCTCCTCACCGCGGTCCCACACCAACGGCCAGCCGAGCGCCCGGTGCCAGAACAGCCCGACCTCCCGCGTGCCGTCGCAGGCGACCTCCGCCAGGTAGCCGCAGCCCGCGAGGAAGTTGTTGCCCGGCTCGATGACGCAGAACTCGTTGCCCTCCGGGTCGGCCAGCACCACGTGCTCCTCGTCGGGCAGCTGGCCGACATCGATGTGCCGGCCGCCCAGTTCCAGTACCCGATCGACGGTCGCCTGTTGGTGC
Source organism: Nakamurella sp. (assembly GCA_035708025.1). Taxonomy (GTDB): domain Bacteria; phylum Actinomycetota; class Actinomycetes; order Mycobacteriales; family Nakamurellaceae; genus Nakamurella. The sequence continues at coordinate 5,263 of DASSTH010000357.1, forward strand.
GCCAGGGTTTCGCTGGTCAGGTGCAGGTGCAGTCGATTTAGGCCGGTCTTCTCGCT
>DASSTH010000358.1:0-27274 GCA_035708025.1 Nakamurella sp.
GCACCGGGTTTCGGCGACCTGACCGGCGGTGATCAACGCCTGGTGGTGCCGCGCCGGGACACCCCGCGGGACCGGGTTCCGGCCGGATCCGTCGGGCTGGCCGGCGAGTACTCCGGTGTCTACCCGAGCGCCTCTCCGGGCGGTTGGCAACTGATCGGGCGCACCCAGGCGGTGCTGTGGGATCTGCAGCGCGATCCGCCGGCGCTGCTGCAGCCCGGCATGACGGTGCGGTTCCGGGCGGTCCGGGAGGCCGTGACGGCGACGGGAACCCCTGCGGCGACGGAATCGGCAGCGATGACGGGAACCCCTGCGGCGACGGGAACCGCGGTGGTGACGGGAATCCCAGCGGTGACGGAATCGGTGACGGAACCCGCAGCTGTGACGGAAACCCCTGCGGTGACGGGAACCCCGGCGGTGACGGGACGGCCGGCGACCCCCGCTCCCACGGCAACCCCAGCGACCCCCACTGCGGATCCCGGCACGCCGACCGCCACGTCATCGATCGCGGTGCTCGACGCCGGCATCCAGTGCACCGTGCAGGATCTCGGCCGCCCGGGGTGGGCGCACGCCGGCGTCAGCCCGTCCGGCGCCGCCGACCTGGGCGCGGCCGTGCGGGCGAACCGCATCGTCGGCAACGACGTGCGCGCCGGCGTACTGGAGATACTGCTGGGGGCGGCGGAATTCCGGTTCGCAGCCCCGACCGTGCTGGCCGTGACGGGACCCGCGGTGGACATCCTCGTCACCGATGAATCCGGCGCTCATCCCGGCGCGATGGACGCTCCCGTCCCGGTGCCGGCCGGCGCGCGAGTGCGACTGGGGCGAGCCCGTCGGGGATTGCGCAGCTACCTCGCGGTGCGCGGCGGCATCGCCGTGCGGCCGGTGCTGGGCAGCCGCTCCACCGATGTGCTGTCCGGGATCGGGCCACCGGTCGTGCGGTCCGGCGACCGGCTGCCGCTGGGCGATCGACATTGGGGCACACCGCATCCCGTCCGGGGGCCGGACCTGTCGGGGCCGGCGCGCCTGCATATGACGCCGGGCCCGCAGGCCCACTGGCTGGCGGACGGCGTCCAGCAGTCGCTCGGCGAGGCGCCGTGGACGGTGAGCCCGTCCTCCAACCGCGTCGGCATCCGGCTGACCGGGCCGCAGTTGGGGCTGTCCACCCGCGCCGAGCTGCCCAGCCAGGGCCTGGTCCGGGGCGCCGTGCAACTGCCGCCGTCCGGCGAGCTCGTGGTGTTCCTGGCCGACCACCCGGTGACCGGCGGATACCCGGTGATCGGGGTGCTGACCGCCGAATCGGCGGACCGCGCGGCACAGCTGCGACCCGGGGAGGCCGTCACCCTCGCGGTGGCCGGCAAACCGTGACCGGGTCGCCGGGGTAGGCCCGGTCGTCGCGGACCGCGGGCGCCAGCCCCCGGGACGGCCACCGACCTGGGCGTTTGCCGGAGCTGTGGTGGTATCGGGCATTAGTCTGATCGGGTCCACCACCCGACGCCGACCGGCTGGTCACCGGCGGCCGCACGAGGGCGAGAGTCACGTGGGCCTGTTCAGTCGCAAGCGCGATGCCGTGGGCCTGTACACCGGTGACGCACCGGTGAGCGCCCCGGGTGTCGACGGCGCCGCGCCCACCGCCTACGACGCCCGGATCCAGCCACACATCGCGGCCGCGCCGATGGTCGGCCCGGGACCCGTGCTGGGATCGGCGCCGGACATCGGGTCGGGCCCGGAGATCGGGACCACTCCGATGGTGGGACCCGGTCCGGTGGCTGCAGGTCCCGCGGCGCAACCGTTCCCCGGATCGCCGGCGCCACCGTTCCCCGGATCGCCGGGACAGCCGTTCCCCGGGCCGCCGGCGGCCCAGTTCGGCGGCCCGCCCGCGCAGCACCCGTCGGCGCCCGCGGATGTCGCCGCCATGGTGGCCGCCGCGCACCAGGCGGCGGCGAATCCCCGGATGGTGCGACAGGCCCGGCGCTCGGTCGGTGGCTGCCTGGCCGCGCTGATCGTGATGGCGTTGGCGGCCGGCGGGGTGGTCTTCGCGGTGCTGAAGGTCAACGAGGCCATGGACACCGTCACCGGCTCGTCCGCCCAGCCCACCCCGACGCAGACCCCCGCCCGCACCGGCATCGTCGGCACCCCCATCACGGCCCGGTACGACGGCGCCGATCTGGAACTGACCGTGCTGGACGTCCAGGCGCAACCCGGGAACTCCTGGGCCTACGCCAACCCCGGCGACGACCCCCGGCTGATCGTGCAGGTCCGCATCCGCCGCACCGACAGCCGGCCGGACACCGTGACGGTGATGGGCTGGGATTGGGCCATCACGCCTCCGAATGGCCGGAGGGTGACCGGGGACATCATCACCGAGTACCTGCCGGAGATCGCGGATCCGGAACTGCGAGCCGGTGACGAGGTGCAGGGCTTCCTGTCGTTCCGGACGGCCGCGACCGCCGGCGCGCTGACCTTCGCCGACTCCATGGCCCGCACGCCGCAGATCAGCTGGCCCGTCACCGCGACGAGGCCGAAGCCGGTGGCCGGCAAGATCGGCGCGCCGGTCCAGGGCGAGGTGTCCCACCCCGGCTTCACCGTCACCGTCGCCAAGCCGCGGACCATCGGGGCATCCGACCCTTCGGTGATCACCAAGCCCCGATCGGGCCGGTACCTGCTGGTCGACGTGCGCATCACGCCGGCGCCGGGGGTGCAGGGCTATCTGGGGCTGGTCGACAACGAGTCGTTCGCGTTCGTGCCGTCCGGCGGCGCGTCGGTGCCGGCCTCCCCGGCTGCCCTGGGCAACGCGTCGTCCACCGCCCTGGTCGACGACTCCGATCCGGTCGACCTGGTGATGGCGTTCGACACCAAGGCCAAGGCGGGCACGCTGCAGATGAAGGACGGCGCCGGGCGGACCGTGATCACCTGGAAGATCACGTCCACATAGCTGCGAGGATCAACATCACGCCGAATCGGGCGTATCCGGCGGCAAACCGTGAAGTTGATCCTCGCCGGCGGAAGTTGATCCTCGCGGGGAGGGTGGCACCGCGCGGCGGACGGCGTGCAGGTCGAAGATCGCCCGGGACTCCGCCAGCCCGCGCCGCTCGAACCGGGTCGGCGGCCGGAAGTCCGGCCGAGGCGCCCATTCGCCGGCGCCGTCATGCGGGTTCACCAGGTCCGGGCAGGCCCGCACCGCGCGCAGCATCTGCTGGGCGTACGGCGCCCAGTCGGTGGCCATCCACCACGAACCACCGGGCACCAGCCGGGAGGCCACCAGGGCCGCGAACTCCGGCGTCACCAGCCGCCGCTTGACGTGCCGGTTCTTCGGCCACGGGTCGGGGAAGAACAGCCACACCTCGGCCAGCGACCCCGGCGCCACCACCGTGCGCAGCACCTCCACCGCGTCCGCCCGCAACACCCGGACGTTGTCCACACCGGCCCGCGCCAGGTGGTTGAAGGTCTGCGCGATCCCCGGCTTGTAGACCTCCACCGCCAGCACGTCGATCTCCGGCCGGGCGGCGGCCATCGCCGCGGTCGCATCACCCATGCCCGAGCCGATCTCCAGCACCAGCGGCGCCGCCCGGCCGAACAGTGCCGCCCGGTCGATCCCGCCGTCCACCTGGGGCCGTTCCACCAGCCAGCGGTCGGCGTGCGCGTCCCAGGCCCGGCGCTGCACGTCGTTCATCCGCCCGCCGCGGGGAGCGAAGCTGACGATGGGGCGGTGACGGGGATCCCCGTCACCGCCCCCGTCCGGAGTCGCCGGCGCCGGGGTCGTCACGCGTCCCGGCGCAGCAGCACCAGCAACGCGGCGGCCCACAACACCACCGCGGTCGCGGCGAACACCAGCAGTCCCTGTACCGCGGTCGGGCCACCGGCCTGCAGGGCCTGCCCGAACACCTGCGCGTTCGGGCCGGGCGAGACGAAGTTGGCGGCCGCGGTGAACGGCATCCAGTTGTGGATGTCCCGCCCGACCTTCGGGATCAGCTGGACCAGGTTCTCCAGCAGCAGCGGCCAGACCAGCAGGATGGTGATGGCCCCGGCGGACTGCCGGATCAGCGTGCCGACCGCCACCGCGATCACCGCCGCCAGGGCGAACAGCGCCGTGTGCCCGACCACCATCCGCCAGTCGTCACCGCTGGACAGCGTGAGCGGGACCTCGGGACTGGCCAGCGCCTTGGTCAGGAAGAACGCGGCGAACGAGCAGACCAGCGCGGCGACCGCGGCCAGCACCACCAGCAGCACCGTCTTGGCGATCAGCACGTTGGGCCGCCGCGGCACCGCCAGGAAGGACACCCGGATGGTGCCGAACCGGTACTCGGTGGTGACCGCCAGCGCGGCCAGCACCATGAACACGATCATGCCGATCTGCAGCCCGGTCTGGGACAGGTACGTGGTGGCCTGACGGCCGCCCTCGATGGTGCCCATCAGCAGGGCGAACAGCAGCGCGGCGGCCAGGATGCTGGCCAGGCACCAGTACGGGGACCGCGTCGAGAAGAGCTTGATCCGTTCCACGGACAGCAGGGTCATCGTCCTCACATCCCATCCGGGTCGGTCGGGGCGGGGCCGGTGGTCGACACGGCACCCGGCATGGTCCCGGGGGCCGCCCCGGTCACGGTCCCGGTGATCGGTCCGGCTGGCGGGCCCGGGACCGCCCCGGCCGGAACCGCCCCCGCGGGCAGGGCCCCGGCCATCGCATAGGGATCGGTCACCCCGCCGGTCGGCGGCGAGCCGGGATCCCAGTGGCTGGCGTACTGCGCCGACTCCCCGGTCAGCTGCATGAAGGCCTGCTCCAGCGACCCGGACTGCGGCGACAGTTCGTGCAGCGGTATCCCGGATGCGGCGGCCAGGTCGCCGATCTGCTCGATCGGGGTGTCGCTGACCACCAGCGCGCCGTCCTGCGCCTGCACGCTCCAGCCGTTGCGGTGCATCAGCTGCTGCAGTTCGCCGGCGCGGGGCGAGCGGACCAGCACGGTGCTGCGGGTGGCGGCCGAGATGAACTCCCGGGTGGACGAGTCGGCGATCAGCCGGCCGCGGCCGATCACGATCAAGTGATCGGCGGTCTGGGCCATCTCGGACAGCAGGTGGCTGGACACCAGGACGGTCCGGCCCTGCGCGGCCAGCCGCCGCATGAACGTCCGGATCCACAGGATGCCCTCCGGGTCCAGCCCGTTCACCGGCTCGTCGAACAGCAGCACCTCCGGGTCGCCCAGCAGTGCACCGGCCAGGCCGAGCCGCTGCTTCATGCCCAGGGAGAACTGGCCGGCGGCCTTGCCGGCCACCTCGGTCAGGCCCACCAGATCCAGCACCTGCTGCACCCGGTGCTCCTTGATGCCGTTGGCCCGCGCCATCCAGCGCAGGTGCGCGCGGGCGGACCGGTTCGGGTGGATCCAGTTGGCATCCAGCAGCGACCCCACCCTGGTCATCGGCTGGTGCAACTCGGCGTAGCGCTTGCCGTCGATCAGCGCGATCCCCGTGCTGGGGTTGTCCAGGCCGAGGATCATCCGCATGGTCGTCGACTTGCCGGCGCCGTTGGGGCCCAGGAAGCCGGTCACGGCGCCCGGGCGGACGGTGAACGTCAGGTGATCGACCGCGAGCGTCTTGCCGAAGAACTTGGTCAGCTCCTTGACCTCGATCATGACCAGACCCCCCGGCGGCGGTCCGGCCCGAGGCGCGGCCCGGGTAGCGGGATGGTGTCGGGGTGGAAGGGCACAGCGGATCCTCTCGGTGGCCCGCGGGCGGGCGTGATCTGGTCGCGGGTGACGTGCGGTGGACGACGGTGGGCCGGTGACGGGCCAGCCGGTGCGCGGCCCTCCGCAGCAGCCGCACCGTACCGCCGCCCACCAGGGTGCCCGGTCCGGGGCGCGGCGCGCCACCCCGATCAGCCGCTTTCCGGGGCTAATCGGGGTTCACCCGGACCGGCGGTCCGGCGCATCCCGCCGCCTTGGACCCGCCCGGACCGCGTCGCCCCGGACGCATCCGGTCCGCGCCGTCCCGGGGTTCGGGCGTCGGACGAGCGCTTCCGGGCCCTCGGCGGATCGCAGAACCGTGCATTCGACCCGCGAACATCCAGCGGGATGGGACGATTGCGGCGATCATCTCGACGGGGCGTCCACAGGGGAGGGCTCGCATGCCCGTGCCGGGACCGCTGTCCGCGGCGGTGGGCTCGCTGTGCGCCGCCTTGCTGCCACAGGTCTCGCCCCGCACCGCCGCCGGCATCCGGCAGGTGCTCGCCCGGCTGGACGGCCCGCTGCAGGTGGCCGTCGCCGGACGGATCAAGGCGGGCAAGTCGACGCTGGTCAACGCCCTGATCGGCCGCCGCATCGCGCCCACCGACGTGGGGGAGTGCACCCGGCTGGTGACCCGCTTCCAGTACGGGACGGTGGACCGCATCGAGGTGGTGCACCGCGACGGCCACCGATCGACGCTGCCGCTGGCCCGGGACGGCGGCATCCCGGCGGATCTGGGCGTCGACCGGGCCGACGTGTCGCACCTGGAGGCGTTCTTGACCAGCGGGCTGCTCTCCGGGATCACCGTCATCGACACTCCCGGTCTGGGCTCGCTGGACGCGGACTCGGTCTCCCGCACCGAGGAGTTGCTCGGGTTGCGCGGCAACCGGCCCACACCCGCCGGTGACCGGACCTCGAGCAGCGGCGGCGACGAGCTGGACCCGGTGTCCCGGCAGGCCCTCGCCGGTGCCGAGGCCGTGGTGTACGTCTTCACCCAGGGCGTGCGCGCCGACGATGCCGCCGTGCTGGAGGCCTTCACCGCCGCCACCGCGGCCCGGGACGCCGGGCCGGTGAACGCCCTGGCGGTGTTGAACAAGGCGGACACCATCCCGCCGGAGTCGGTGGACGGGTCCGGGGGTGACGTCGCCACCGCCGCCCGGCTGGTGGCCGCCGCGCAGGCGGCCGTGCTGCGTCCACGGGTGGCGGACGTGCTGCCGGCCTTCGGGCTGATCGCCGAAACCATGGAGACGGGGGCCTTCACCAGCTTCGACGTCGAGGCGCTGCGTGCCCTGACCACCGTCGACGAGGCCATGTTCGGCGCCATGATGATGTCCGCCGACCTGTTCACCACCCTGGACGCGCCGGTCCCCGAGCAGGATCGGCTGCGGCTGTTGGAGCTGCTCGACCTGCACGGCATCGACCGGGCGGTGACGCTGTTGCGGGCCGATCCGGCGATGGGCGCGGGCGAACTGCGCCGCCGGCTGCTGGAGGGCTGCGGGCTGGCGGAGCTGCGCCAGTCGCTCGCGGAGGTCTTCGCCTCCCGGGCGGACGGCATCAAGGCGTCGGCCGCGCTCGGTTCGCTGACCACGCTCGCCGCGGCCAGCCCGGACTGGGCGGAGCGGCAGCGCATCCGGGATGCCATCGAGGTGCTGCTGCAACGGCCGGAGGCGCACCAGTTCCGGCTGCTGGAGGTGCTGACCCTGCTGTCTTCGGGGTCCGTCCAGCTGCCGGAGGAACTGACCGACGAGGTGCTGCGGTTGGGCGGCTCGGGCCGGCCGGATCAGCAGCTGGGCCTGCCCGGGCGTCCGCGGGAGGAGTTGATCACCGCTGCCCTGCACCGTGCCACCTGGTGGCGCGGCTACGCCTCGTACGGCGGGACCCCGGCACAGAGCCGCGTCGCCCACGTGGTGCACCGGGCGTACTTCCTGCTCTGGCAGGAGCTGCGCGGCGCCGCCCCTCCGGTGCCGCCCGGCCAGCTGGCCGGCGGGCCGCCGCCGCTGCAGGGCTGGCGCGGGTGATCTGGCGGCGGGCGCGACGCGGCGGCGACCCGATCGGTGAGGCGCCCCGGTCCGCCGACCCGATCGGCGAGGCCCCCCGGACCAGTGGCGGACTCGGTGACGCACCCCAGCCCGGCGACCCGGTCGGTGAGGCGCCCCAGCCGGGCGACGGCGACCCCGCTGCCGCGTGGATCAACTTCGCTCGCATGGATGATCGTCGGCGATCTGTGACTGGTGAGCCTGATGGGACGAACTTCGTACATGCCAACGAAGATGATCCACGCGGGGACGGGGGCGGATCCGGTGACGACGGTCCCGCGGCGCGGCCGGCGGCAGGCGGATCTCCGCGCCCCCTCTCCGCTGCGGAACTGTCCGAGCACCGGGCGGCGCTCATCGACCTGGTGATCTACGCCTACGACCGCACGGCCAGCGCCGGGATCCGCGCCCGGCTGGCGGACGGGCTGGCGGCGATCGGCGTCACCGTGGTGCGGCCGGACGGCGAGCCGTTCGATCCGTCCCGGCAGGAGGCCGGCGGCGTGCAGCCCACCCAGGACGCCGCCCTGCACGACCGGATCGCCGAGACCGAGCGGGTCGGCTTCGCCGACGGCGAGCGGTTGATCCGCGAACCCGTCGTCGTGGTCTACCGGCGGCGGTAGGTTCACGCCATGTCCGCTACCGCCGCCACGGGCCGCCTTGCCCCGCCGCTCGCCCAGGCGGTGCCGGCCTGGCTGCGCAGCGCCGGTGACTGGCTGCGAGCGGGCGACAGCCCGCAGGACCGCGCCGCGGCGGACCGGCTGGCCGCCGACCCGCCCCGTGCCGCCACCCCCCGCGCGGTGATCATCGGCGAGACCAACCGCGGCAAGTCGTCACTGGTGAACGCCATCCTGGGCACCCCGGGGCTGTCCCCGGTGGACGCCGGGGTGGCCACCAGCACCTATCTGCTGTTCCGGCACGGCGAGCAGCCGGGCGCGGTGGTGCGTTTCGGCGGTGGCTTCGCCGACATCACCATCCCGCCGGAACAACTGGCGGACTGGGCGACGTTGGAGGGCGAGGGCGACCCGGACCTGCCGCCACCGCGGTGGATCGAGGTGCTGTTGCCCGCACCCCTGCTGCGCTCGGTCGATTTGATCGACACCCCGGGCGTGGGTGGCCTGGTGGCCGCGCACGCCGAACTGGCCGCGGAGGCCGCCGCGTCCGCCGCGGCGCTGCTCTTCGTGGTGGACGCCTCGGCGCCGTTGACCTCCGGCGAGCTGGCCTTCCTGTCCACGGCGGCCGAGCGGGTGGACACCGTGCACTTCGTGATGACCAAGACGGACGCCTACCGGGGCTGGCGACAGATCGTGCAGGACGATCGGGCGCTGCTGGCCCGGCACGCGCCGCGGTTCGCCGATGCGTCGTTCCACCCGGTGTCCGCCCGGCTGGCGCAGGCCGCCGACACGCACGCCGACCCGAAGGTGGGGCAGGTGCTGCGCACCCAGTCCGGCATCGAGGAGTTGCGCCGGGTGCTGACGGTGGACGTCGCGGCGCGGGCGCAGCTGCTGGGGCAGGCGAACCGGGTGCGCACCGCGCTGACCGTGCTGACCGGCCGGGTGGTCGCAGCCGGGGCGGCCCGGGCGGCACTGACCGCGGGGGCGGCGGAGGCGGAGCAACTCAAGGAACGCCGCGAGGAGCTGGTCAACCAGCGCAAGGCCGGCGGCCGGAGCTGGCAGGTGCTGCTGCGCGCCGAGATGCAGCGCGCGCGGATCGAACTGACCGGGGAGGTGGCCCGCGAGGTCCGGGAGGCCTCCACGATGTTCCGCGGCGCGATCGATGCCGCGGACAGCGCCGAGTTGAAGAAGCTGCCGCTGCACATCGACGCGTATGCCCAGGCGATGAGCAACCGGGCGAACAGCCGGATGGCGGATGTGATGAACCGGCTCAGTCAGCGGGTGCTGGCGAACCTGTTCCACCCCGACGAGCTGGCGATGCTGACCGCGAACCTGACGGTGCGCCCGGCGATGACGGCGGAGTTCCGGGGTCCCGACAAGGCCCGCAGCATCGACGAGACCATCACCACGCTGGGCGGGGCGTCGATGGGGTTCGCGCTGTCGCATTACGCGCTGATGCCGCTGGGCCTGGTCGGGCTGGGGGTGGTGCTCACCCCGGTGTCGATCGTGCTGGGCGGCGCCGCCGCCTGGTATTTGATCCGGTCGCGCCGGCGGGTCGCGGATCGCCAGCACCTCAAGCAGTGGCTCGGCGAGGTGCTGGGCGAGGCGAAGGCGCAGATCGACCAGGTGATCGCGGCGCAGTTCGTGGAGGCCGACCAGCAGCTGACGCTCGCCCTGGACGACGCGATGGCCCGACAGGTGGCTGCGCTGGACGAGCAGATCAAGCAGGTGGACGGGGCGTTGAAGATGGACGCCGCCGACCGGGCGGCACGGATCCGCGCGGTGGATGAGCGGCGTGCGGCGGGTGTGGCGTTGTGCGGTGCCGGCGACGCTTTGTTGCAGCGGATCCGTGGGTCGTCCCCGGCCGTGCCGCCGGTCCGACTGCCCCCGGGCCTGCTGGCCGGGCTGCAGCACACTCCGACCGCGGCCCCGGCCGCGACGCCCCCGTCACCGGCAGTCCCGTCACCGGTAGCGGACCCGGTTCCGACGGCCGCGTCACCGGCAGTCCCGTCACCGGCGGCGAGTCCGGCCCCGACGGCCCCGTCACCGGCGGTTCCCGCCGCCCGGCGGGTGACGACCGGTTCCGGCCGCACCATCCTGGTGCCGGACCGGCTGCTGCGCGACCTGCGGCGGGACCGCCCGGAAAACCCGCCGCAGCCGCCCCCCGAGCCTTCGCGAGGATCAACTTCCGCCCGCGAGGATCAAGTTGCCAGTTTCCCGCCCGATTCGCCCGGATCGGCGTGAAGTTGATCCTCGCGGGTGACCTCGTGGGGTGACCATCCCTCGCGGGGTGACCCTCGCAGGGTGACTGCACGGCCGGCACGGCCCCCGCGCGCTCCGTGTCGCATCCCCACCGCTGGCGGCGGGTTTCCACGTTCGGCTTCCGGGCAGCCTCCGGATGGAGTTGCATACACGCAACGGTGACCAAGGCACCCGCGCAGACCCGGTGGAACCGGCCGGCCGGAACTCACGTCACAGTGCGCATCAGCCACCTGCCCGCGGCGCGGGCCCCCACGAAGGAGACCCCCATGCACTACGACGACGGCGTCGACACCCAGCCGGGCGAAGAGATCAGCTTCGGTGACGAGACCCTGGGCCAGGCGAGCTACGACGTGGACGGCGACGGCGTCGCCGACTCCTACATCATGGTCAGCGGTTCGGACGAGGTCGCCGTGCTGACCGACTCCGACCACGACGGCCAGGTGGACACGGTCTACAAGGTGGAGGCCGACGGGTCGGTCACCGAACTGCAACCCCAGAACGGTCAGCTGGTGGAGGTCGGCACCGGGCACCTGGACGAGCAGGGCCGGATCGACATGGACGGCGGCCCCAGCCAACCCGGTGACGGCGGGGACGTGGAACCCGGCCCGATCGGACCGGGCGGCACCGACGGTGACCTGACCATGCAGGACGGCGGGCAGACCGTCGACGTCGGCGCCCCGACGGCCGACCTGACCGGCGACGGCGTGAACGACACCGTCGTGCTGCAGGGCACCGACGGGTCCACCGTGCTGGTGGCGGACGCCGACCAGGACGGCCAGGCCGACAACATCGTGCAGATCAACCCGGACGGCAGCGTGGTGTTCGCCGTCCCCGACGGGCACGGCGGCTGGGTGGTGGCCGGCACCGGCCACGTCGACGAGCAGGGCGGCATCAGCCAGGACAGCACGGCCCCCGGCGACCAGCCGTACCAGCCGCCGGTGGACATCAGCCAGGGCCAGCCCGGCACCGACGGCCCGACCCAGCCCACCGACGGCCCCACCGAGCCAACCGGCACCGGCGACGACATCACCGTCGACATCAACGGCCAGACCTACGACGTCGGCAACGCCACCATCGACTCCGATGGGAACGGCAGCCCGGACACCGCGGTGGTGCAAGGCGATGACGGCACCACGGTGCTGGTCACCGACATCAACGGGGACGGCACCGGTGACCAGATCGTCCAGGTCAACCCCGATGGCTCCGCCGTGGTGCAGCAGTCCGACGGCAACGGCGGTTGGGACACCGTGGCCACCGGTCACGTGGACGCCGACGGCAACCTGGTGATCGACCAGAGCGGCACCGCGATCCCGCCGGGCCAGCCGGGCAACCCCGGCACCGACGGCCCGACCCAGCCGGGCGACCCGGGCACCATGGTTCCGCCGGGACAGCCGGGCAATCAGGGCACCGACGGCCCGACCCAGCCCGCCGGCATCGGCGAGGACATCACCGTCGACATCAACGGCCAGACCTACGACGTCGGCAACGCCACGCTGGACGCGGACGGCAACGGCAGCCCCGACACCGCGGTGGTGCAGGGCGATGACGGTACGACGGTGCTGGTCACCGACGTGGACGGGGACGGCACCGGCGACCAGATCATCCAGGTCAACCCCGACGGATCGGCCGTGGTGCAGCAGACCGACGGCAATGGTGGCTGGGACACCGTGGCGACCGGGCACGTCGACTCCGACGGCAACCTGGTCCTCGACCAGCAGTAGAACACCGAACCCGGCATTGGCCCACCCTGTCCTAGGGTGGGCCAATGCCGCATCCGATCGACGAGTCGTTCACCGCCCTGCCCCTGCGCGCCCTGGCCGACGCGGCCTTGTCGGCCGCCACCGCCGCCGGCGCCAGCTTCGCGGACTTTCGCTACCACCGGGTGCAGGCCGGCGTGCTGACCGTCCGGGACACCGCCGTGCAGGCCAACACCGACGCGGTGACCACCGGCTACGCGGTGCGGGTGATCGCCGACGGCACCTGGGGCTTCGCCTCCTCCGTGCTGGCCACGCCGGAGGCCGCCGCGGGCACCGCCCGGCAGGCGGTCGCGGTCGCCAGGGCGCTGGCCGGGGTGGTCTCGGAGCGGGTGGAGCGCGCCGACGAGCCGGTCTACCGGGACGCCACCTGGGTCAGCGAGTACGAGGTCGACCCGTTCACCGTGCCGGCCACGGACAAGATCGGCCTGCTGTTGCACCGCTCGGAGCGGCTGCTGGCCGCCGACGGCGTCTCGCACACGGTGGCCAGCCTGCAGGCGGCCAAGGAGAACACCTTCTACGCCGACACCGCCGGAACCGTCACCACCCAGCAGCGGGTCCGGGTGCAGCCGGAGCTGGAGGCGGTGGCCGTGGACACCGGATCCGGCTCGTTCGAGACCATGAAGTCGTTGGTGCCGCCGGCCGGCCGCGGTTGGGAGTACGTCGCCACCGGATGGGACTTCGACGCCGAGATCGGCGTCATCGCCGGCACGCTGGCCGAGAAGCTGAAGGCGCCCAGCGTCCGGGCCGGCGCCTACGACCTGGTGATCGACCCGTCCAACCTGTTCCTGACCATCCACGAGTCCATCGGCCACGCCACCGAGTACGACCGGGCGATCGGCTACGAGGCCGCGTACGCGGGCACCTCGTTCGCCACCCCGGACCAGCTCGGCACCCTGCAGTACGGTTCGCCCGTCATGCACGTCACCGGTGACCGCACCGCGGTGCACGGGCTGGCCACCGTCGGCTACGACGACGACGGGGTGGCCGCCCAGTCCTGGGACCTGGTGCGGGACGGGGTGCTGGTGGGATACCAGCTGGACCGGGTGTTCGCCCGCAAGCTGGGCCTGCCCCGGTCCAACGGCTGCGCCTACGCCGATTCCCCCGGTCACATCCCGATCCAGCGGATGGCCAACGTCTCGCTGCAGCCCGACCCGGCCGGCGGCTCCACCGAGGACCTGATCGCCGGCGTGGACGACGGCATCTACGTCGTCGGGGACAAGTCGTGGTCGATCGACATGCAGCGCTACAACTTCCAGTTCACCGGCCAGCGGTTCTACCGGATCCGGAACGGCAAGTTGGACGGGCAACTGCGGGACGTGGCGTACCAGGCGACCACCACCGACTTCTGGGGGGCGATGGACGCCGTCGGCGGCCCGGACACCTACGTGCTGGGCGGCGCCTTCAACTGCGGGAAGGGCCAGCCGGGGCAGGTGGCGGCGGTGTCGCACGGCTGCCCGTCGGCCCGGTTCCGCGGGATCAACGTGCTGAACGCGCGGGAAGAGGGAGGCGCGGCGTGACGGAGAGCCCAGCGGTGACGGGGCAGGCGCTGCTCAGCCCGCAACGGATCATCGACGCCGGGCTGGCCGCGTCCCGCAGTGACGGCTGCGTCGTGGTGGTGCGCTCCCAGTCCCAGGCCAACGTGCGATGGGCCAACAACACCGTCACCACCAGCGGGGTGTCCACCTCGCTGGAGTTCTACGTGGTGGCGGTGACGGGCTCCGCGGCGGGCACCGTGTCCGGGTCGGCGGCCGACGCAGAGTCCGCCGACGGTGTCGCCGCTGTGGTGCGGGCCGCGGAGGCCGCCGCGCGCGCCGCCGCGGACGCCGGCCCGGCTCGGGACGCGTTGCCGCTGGTGGGAGGCGACGCGGAGGACGGGTTCGAGTCCGGCGCGGAGCCGACCGACTTCCAGGTGTACGCCGGGCTGCTGCCCGGGCTGGCCGCCGCCTTCGACGACGCCCGCTCGCACGACCGGATCCTGTACGGCTTCGCCCGGCACGAGATGACCACGGTGCACCTGGGCTCGTCCACCGGGCTGCGCCGGCGCTGGGTGCAGCCCACCGGAACCATGGAGTTGAACGCCAAGTCGGCCGACCTGGCCCGCTCGTCGTGGGCCGGGCTGTCCACCGCCGACTTCACCGACGTGGACGTGCTGGCGATGTCCGGCGCCCTGACCGACCGGCTGGACTGGGCGCGCCGCCGGGTCGACCTGCCGCCCGGCCGGTACGACACCGTGCTGCCGCCCACCGCGGTGGCCGACTTCATGGTGTACCTGGCCTGGAGCGCCGGGGCCCGGGCGGCGCACGAGGGCCGGTCCGCGTTCGCCGCGCCGGGTGGCACCCGGATCGGCGAACGCCTCACCGACCGGCGCATGACGCTGTTCGCCGATCCGTCCCAGGCCGGCATCGAGTGCGCGCCGTTCGTGGAGACGCCGTACTCCTCCGACGAGGTCAGCGTGTTCGACAACGGCGCCGAGGCCGGGCGGATCGAGCTGGTGCGGGACGGGGTGATCTCCCAGCTGATCCAGACCAGGGCGTCCGCCGACGAGTACGGCGAGCCGTTCACCCCGGGGGTGGACAATCTGGTGCTGGCCGGTGGGGACGAGACCAGGACGACGGCGGATCTGGTCGCCGGGGTGGACCGCGGGCTGCTCGTCACCTCCCAGTGGTACCTGCGCGAGGTCGATCCGATGACGCTGCTGCTCACCGGCCTGACCCGGGACGGCGTCTTCCTGATCGAGCGGGGCGAGATCACCGCGGCGGTGAACAACTTCCGCTTCAACGTCTCACCGCTGGACGTGCTGCGCAGGGCCGCGGAGGTCGGCCGCACCGAGCGCTGCCTGTCCCGGGAGTGGAGCGACTGGTTCACCCGGTCCGCGATGCCGTCCATCCGGATGGAGGGCTTTCATATGTCCTCGGTGTCCAAGGCGCAGTGATCGCCCGGCCCGGCCCGCGGACGTAATCCGCCGCGCCGGGCGGGCAAGACGTCGGCGGTCGAAAGCGAAGCAGCGCCGCCGGCCCGTGCGCGATGACGCGCACAACGTCATGATCGCGTGCAGCTGTGCACCCTGCGTCACCGCCGGGGTCGTGCTGAATCGATCAACTGATTCGATTCTGTGGCAGGCTCCACCCGGCCGCACGGTTCATTTTCCGGCGCGGCTGGCTACTCTGCGGTCAATTCCCTGTCAACGACGCCAGCGGACCGGAGTTTCTTCGCTCCGGCCCGCTGACCCGTACTTCCAGGAGCCGCACCATGACAGCCGTCATCGACTCGACCGCCGCGGTAGAGGGCACGCCCGCGGGCGACCCGGCACTGCGCGCGTGGGTCGCCGAGATCGCCGCACTGACCCAACCCGACCTCATCTACTGGGCCGACGGCACGGACGAGGAGTGGACCCGGCTGACCGACCAGCTGGTGGAGGCGGGCACCTTCACCAGGCTGACCGGCAAGCCGAACTCGTTCCACTGCGCGTCCGACCCGGCCGACGTCGCCCGGGTGGAGGACCGCACCTTCATCTGCACGACCCGTGAGCGGGACGCCGGGCCGACCAACAACTGGGTCGCCCCGGACGAGATGAAGTCGACGATGACGGACCTGTTCCGCGGCTGCATGCGTGGCCGCACGATGTACGTCGTCCCGTTCTGCATGGGCCCCTACGAGGCGCGGCCCGCGATGCTCGGCGTGGAGATCACCGATTCCCCGTACGTGGTGGTCTCGATGCGAGTGATGACCAGGATGGGCAGCCAGGCGCAGCAGCTCATCGACGCCGGCGGCACCTGGGTCAAGGGCCTGCACTCGGTGGGCGCGCCGCTGACACCGGGTCAGAGTGACGTGCCGTGGCCGTGCAACGAAACCAAGTACATCAGCCACTTCCCGGAGACGCGGGAGATCTGGTCCTACGGCTCGGGATACGGCGGCAACGCTCTGCTGGGCAAGAAGTGCTACTCGCTGCGCATCGCCTCGGCCATCGCGCACGACGAGGGCTGGCTGGCCGAGCACATGCTCATCCTGAAGCTGACGAGCCCGAAGGGCGAGACGCACTACGTCGCGGCCGCCTTCCCCAGCGCCTGCGGCAAGACCAACCTGGCCATGCTGGACCCCACCATCGAGGGCTGGACGGTGCAGACACTGGGCGACGACATCGCCTGGATGCGCTTCGGTGACGACGGCCGGTTGTACGCCACGAACCCGGAGTACGGCCTGTTCGGGGTCGCACCGGGGACCGGCTACCACACCAACCCGAACGCCATGCGGGCGATCGAGCAGGGCAACTCCATCTTCACCAACGTGGCCCTGACCGATGACGGGGACATCTGGTGGGAGGGCATGACGGACGAGCCTCCCGCGCATTTGACGGACTGGCGGGGCCGGGACTGGACGCCGACCGGGCTGGATCAGGACGGCAACAAGCTGGAGTCCGCCGGGGCGCCGGCCGCGCACCCCAATTCGCGGTTCTGCACGCCGATCACCCAGTGCCCGATCATCGCCGACGAGTACTTCGGCCCGACCGGGGTGCCGATCTCGGCGATCCTGTTCGGCGGTCGGCGCAAGACCACCGTGCCGCTGGTGACGCAGTCGCGGGACTGGCAGCACGGCGTGTTCATGGGCGCGACGCTGTCGAGTGAGACCCCGGCGGCGGCCACCGGCGCGGTCGGCGTGGTACGCCGGGACCCGATGGCCATGCTGCCGTTCATCGGCTACAACGCCGGTGACTACCTGGCGCACTGGCTGCAGGTGGGCAGCAGCGCCGACCCGGGCAAGCTGCCGAAGATCTTCTATGTCAACTGGTTCCGCCGCGATGCCGACGGCGGGTTCCTCTGGCCGGGCTTCCGGGAGAACTCCCGGGTGCTGAAGTGGGTCATCGAGCGGCTGGAAGGCTCGGCCGAGGCGACCGAGACGCCGATCGGGTATGTGCCTGCGCCGGGCGCGCTGGACATCTCGGGGCTGGATTTGAGCGAGGCGGCGGTGGCCGAGGCGCTGCGGGTGGATCCGGACGAGTGGCGGGAGGAGTTGCCGCTGATCCGGGAGTGGTTCGACATCTTCGGTGACGACCTTCCGGCCGGGCTTCGGGACGAGCTGCGGCAGCTGGAGGCCAGGTTGGGCTGACCGCTGCTCAGCCGGGGTGCCGTCGCCGTCGTGCGGCCCCCGGCGCCCCGCCCCCGCGTGGATCAACTCCGCAGACATGGACGAAAGTGGTCCCACCAGCCTCACCAATCACAAATCGGCGAGTTTCATCCATGCCTGCCATGTTGATCCACGCAGGAACGGGGTCTTAGCGGTTCGCCGTCGCCTCGGCGAAGCTGGGCAGGCCGGCGTCCTTGGCGGACACCAGCATCCGGTCGTCGGCATCGACGGCGATCGGCCACGGGATCGCCAACGCCGGGTCGAGCGGGTTCACCGCGACGCCGGTCATCCCCGGCTGCCACTCGGCGTCGAAGCAGTAGGCGTACTGGCTGGGCTGTGCGCTGGTCGACTGGAACCCGTTGCACACCCCGGCCGGCACCAACACCTGGGTGCCCGGGACCAGCTCAACGGTGTGCACCGCGCCGAAGCTCGGCGAGCCGGCGCGCGCGTCGACATAGGCCCCGAACGCCGATCCGGCGACGATCGCGATCAGCTTGGTCATCGCCTCGCCGTGCAGCCCGCGGATCGCGCCGCGGTTGGTCTGGGTGACGTTGATCTGCCGCCACGGCCCCGCATGCAGGCCGGCCTGTTCCATCGCCGAGGTCCGGAACAGCTCGCGCACCACGCCGCGGTCCTCGGCGACCTGCTTCATGGTGATGACCACCAGGCCGTCGATCGGAGCGGGCCGGGTGGCGAACGGGGTGACGGACGGGGCGGTCATTCGCCGGATGACTCGTCCTGCTCGATCGCCTGCTTGGCCAGGTCGAGCGCCTTGCCGGCGCGCCGCGACGCCTTGCGCGCCAGCCGCTTGGACTTCGAGCCGCGGAAGACCCGGCGCAGCAGCCACAGCGCCAGCAGCCCGCCCACCACCGGCAGCAGCCGCTTGAGCACCGGGGCCCCGGCGGACTCCAGCAGGTCGATGGGTTCCGGCGAGCGGGTGTATCCGGCCGAGTGCCGCGGGCCGTCGGCCTGGCCGCCGGCGTCCGGCCGGCCGCCCGCCCCTCCGGTGGTGGTCCCGGCGGCCGCCACCGAGACCGGGGCCCCCGTGGTGTCCGCCGCGGCGGACGTCGCAGTGGACGGCGCCGCGGAAGGCCCGCCAGAAGACCCAGCAGACGCAGCGGGAGTCTCTCCGGCCCCGCTGGACCGCGTGGCGTCGGCGCCCGCCGAACCGGCCGCGTCGCCCGCGGAACCGGCCGCGTCCGCCGCCGCACCGGTGGCCGCCGCCGCACCGGCCCCGGCCGCCTCGCCGGACCCGTCACCGTCCCCGGACAGCTTGCTGGACAGGCAGTCGGCGAACTGCCCGATGATCTTGTTGCCGACCTCGGCCATCACTCCGCGGCCGAACTGCGCGGGCCGGCCGGTGATGGTCAGGTTGGTGTCCATCCGCACCGCCGTGCGGTCGGCGGAGATCTCCGTCGCCTTGGCCTTGACCAGCATGGTCGCCGTGGACGACGACCGGGACGCGTTGCCGGACGCCTCGATGGTCGCCTGGTGCGCCGCCTCGTCCCTCTCCACGATCCGGGCCGACCCCTTGTAGGTCAGCTGGATCGGACCGAGCTTCACCCGCACGGAGCCGGTGTACTCCTCGCCGTCCGCGCTGGTCAGCGTCGCGCCCGGGAAGCAGGACGCCACCAGCTCCATGTTCAGCAGCGACTCCCACGCGCGGTCGATTCCGACCGGCACCTCGAATCGGTGTTCCAGCTCCATTGCTGCCTCCAACGCGATCGGGGGATCTGTCGATCCTAGGCGGGAGTCGGTCAGGGGGCAGATCGGCGTCCGCCTGGACCCTGCCGCCCGGACCCCGCGTTCCCGCGGAAGCGCAGGCCCGGTGACGGGCCGTCCCGCGGACGCGCGACCGTCGGACGACCGACCGTCGGAACCTGCCGCCGTCGAAACGCCGCCGGATTCATGCCAGGATCAAGGGAACGGACCGGGCGGCGCCACCCCTGCCGCTTCCGGCCGCGCACCGAAGAACCGTCAGCGCCGACGGGACGTGGTGGGCGCATCACCGCCCCGACGCCGCCGTCGGCACGCCGCGGGCCCGGCGATCCCGGGGCCGGGCGAGGAAGCGAGGAGTCTTCATGGCACCGGAACGGTGGATCAAGAGTCCGGGGGCGGACACCCTGCCCGATGCGGGCCCCGGGTCGGCGGCGGTCCCCAGCGCGTCGCAGATGGTGGCCGGATTGCGGGCCACCAGCCAGGGCGAGGGCCTGGTCGAGTTGCTGTCCCCGGAGGGGGTGCTCACGCCCCACCCGGACTACCCGCTGGACGTCACGCCCGAGCTGTTGCGCGACCTGTACCGGGACATGGTGCTGGTGCGCCGGTTCGACCGGGAGGCCAATGCCCTGCAGCGGCAGGGACAGCTGGGCATCTGGGTCCCGCTACTCGGTCAGGAGGCCGCCCAGATCGGTGCCGGCCGGGCGATGCGTCCGCAGGACATGGCGTTCCCGTCCTACCGCGAGCACGGCATCGCCTGGTGCCGCGGCATCGACCCGACGGAGCTGCTGGGCATTTTCCGCGGCACCGACCACTCGGGATGGGACCCGAAGGCGACCCGGTTCCACGACTACACCATCGTGATCGGCAACCAGGTGCTCAACGCCACCGGGTACGCCATGGGACAGCGCTTCGACGGCAAGGTGGGGTCGGGCGGCCCGGACGCCGAGAACACCGACGAGGCCACCATCGTGTTCTTCGGAGACGGCGCCACCAGCCAGGGCGACGTGCACGAGGGCATGGTGTACGCGGCAGCGTTCGACGCGCCCGTGGTGTTCTACTGCCAGAACAACCAGTGGGCGATCTCCGAACCGGTGGAGAAGCAATCCCGGGTGCCGCTGCACAAGCGGGCGCTGGGCTACGGATTCCCCGGCATCCGGGTGGACGGCAACGACGTGCTGGCCTGCCTGGCGGTCACCCGCTGGGCACTGGACGAGTGCCGCTCCGGCAACGGTCCGGTGATGATCGAGGCCTTCACCTACCGGATGGACGCCCACACCACCTCCGACGACCCGACCCGGTACCGGCTGGCGGACGAGACCGAGGCCTGGAAGATGTTCGACCCGATCGAGCGGGTGCGGGTCTATCTGACCCGCTCCGGCGGCGCCGACCAGGCGTTCTTCGACGGGGTGCAGGCCGAGGCGGACGAGCTGGCAGCCCGGTTCCGGGCGTTCACCGTGGCCATGCCCACGCCGGGTCCGGAGCGGATGTTCTCGCACGTGTACACCGCCCCGCATCATCAGCTGGACCGACAACAGGCGGAGTACCTGGAATACCTGGCCGGCTTCGAGGGCGATGCCGAGTCCGGTGCCGGCGGCACCGTGAACGGCCACGCCGGCGCCACTGCGGGAGGTGCGCGATGACGGCGACCAGCGCGGCCCCGGCCACCTCCGGCGCGCAGCAGGCCACCTCGGTGACCATGGCCAAGGCGCTCAACATGGGCCTGCGGGCGGCCATGGAGGCCGACCCGAAGGTGCTGGTGATGGGCGAGGACGTCGGCAAGCTCGGCGGCGTCTTCCGGATCACCGACGGCCTGCAGAAGGACTTCGGCGAGCACCGGGTGCTGGACACCCCGTTGGCCGAGTCCGGGATCATCGGCACCGGCGTCGGGCTGGCGCTGCGCGGCTACCGGCCGGTGTGCGAGATCCAGTTCGACGGGTTCGTGTTCCCGGGCTTCGACCAGATCATCTCCCAGGTCGCCAAGGTCACCTACCGCTCGCAGGGCGTGTGGTCCATGCCGATGGTCATCCGCATCCCGTTCGGCGGTGGCATCGGCGCGGTGGAGCACCACGCCGAGTCGCCCGAGTCGTTCTTCTGCCACATCGCCGGCCTGCGGGTGGTGTCCTGCTCCACCGCGGCGGACGCCTACTGGATGATCCAGGAGGCCATCGCGTCGCCGGATCCGGTGGTGTTCTTCGAGCCGAAGCGCCGGTACTGGGAGAAGGGCGCGCTGGACACCGCGACCGCGCCGCAGACCACCTTCTCCGCGGCGGTGCGGCGGGAGGGCACCGACTGCACGGTGGCCTCCTACGGCCCGTCCATGCCGGTGCTGGCCAAGGCGGCGGACGCCGCCGCGGCGGAGGGGCGGTCGCTGGAGATCATCGATCTGCGCTCGCTGTCCCCGTTGGACCTGGAACCGGTGCTGGCCTCGGTGCGCAAGACCGGGCACCTGGTGGTGGTGTCGGAGGCGCCGCGCGAGTCCTCGATCACCTCCGAGGTGGCCGCCCGGGTGACGGAGGAGGCGTTCTATTCGCTGGCCGCTCCGGTGCTCCGGGTGGCCGGCTTCGACACCCCCTATCCGCCGAGCCGGATCGAGGAGGAGTACCTGCCCGACCTGGACAAGGTGCTCGATGCCGTCGACCGCTCGCTGGCCTACTGACCGGGGACCGACATGACCAGACTGCAGACCTTCACCTTGCCGGATGTGGGCGAGGGGCTGACCGAGGCGGAGATCCTGTCCTGGCACGTCGCGGAGGGCGACATGCTGGCGGTCAACCAGATCATGGTGGAGATCGAAACCGCCAAGGCAGCCGTCGAGCTCCCGTCACCGCACGCCGGGCGGGTGCACAAGCTGCTCGCCGAGCCCGGCGTGACGATCGAGGTCGGCACGCCGATCATCCAGATCGACACCGAACCGGACGGGGAGCCGCTCGGCGGTGACGAACCCTCCGGCGGGGCGGCCCCACCGGCCGGTGACGCCGGGTCCGGTGGGCAGCCACCGGGCGGTGACGGGGCATCCGCGGCCGGTGTCGACAACGGGACCGGCGGCGCCAAGATCGGCGAGACGATGGCCGACGGCCGGGTAGCGACCCTGGTCGGGTACATCTCCGCGGGTTCCGGCAGCACCCGGCGGCCGCGGCGGGGCGCCGGGACCGGCCCGGGCAGCGCACCGTCCCCGGCTCCGGCGACCGCACCCCCGCCGGCAACCGCACCGCCGACCGTCCCGGCAACCGGTCCGGCAACCGGTCCGGCAAACGCGCCGTCGACTGCGCCGGCGACCAGCGCCGTCGGCCTCGCGCCGCTGGCCACCCCACCGGTGCGGAAGCTCGCCAAGGACCTGGGTGTCGACCTGCACACCGTCACCCCGTCCCGCGCGGACGGCGTGATCAGCCGCGCCGATGTCGAGGCGGCCGTCAACGGAGCGCCCGCCGCGGTGGACCTCCCGGACGACGAGCGGGCCACCTCCGCAGCCCCCGTCACCGGCTACGACCCGGCCACCCGGGAACGCCGTGTCCCGGTCAAGGGCGTCCGCAAGATGACCGCCGCGGCCATGGTGTCCAGCGCCTTCACCGCCCCGCACGTCACCGAATTCCTCACCGTCGACGTGACACCGATGATGCGGCTGCGGGACCGGCTGCGCGCCCGGCCGGAATACGCCGGCGTGCGGTTGAGCCCCTTGGCGTTCGCCGCCCGGGCGGTGTGCCTGGCCGCCCGGCGCACGCCGGAGGCCAACTCGGTGTGGGTGGACGGCGCGGACGGCGCGGCCGGTGAGATCGTCTACAAGCAGTACGTGCATCTCGGCATCGCCGCCGCGACGCCACGCGGGTTGATCGTGCCGGTGATCAGGGATGCCGACCAGCTCGACCTGTTGGGCATCGCCCGCGCGCTGGGCGAGCTCACCGACACCGCGCGGGCCGGCAAGACCGCCCCGGCGGAGATGACCGGAGGCACGTTCACCATCACCAACGTCGGGGTGTTCGGGGTGGACACCGGGACCCCGATCATCAACCCCGGCGAGTCGGCGATCCTGGCGTTGGGGTCGATCAAGGACGCGCCCTGGGTGGTGAACGGCAAGCTCAAGGTGCGCAAGGTCTGCCAGTTGGCGCTGTCCTTCGATCATCGGGTCATCGACGGCGAGCAGGGCTCGCGGTTCCTGGCCGACGTGGGCGCGTTGTTGGCCGACCCGGGCCTGGCCCTGACGTACTGAGGTTTGCGGAACGCGTCGGCGGGCTTGGTTCGCCGACAAGCTGAGCCGGCGGCGGACCGTCCCCGGCGGGCCCTTCGGAAGGTCCGCCGTCGGCCGGATGATGCCCGAAATATCCGCTCGTGTCCGCTCTCGGCCCCTGCACTCGTCCGGATCGATACAGTGGGCCGTGTGCCGACGAAGACAAGGTCAACAGCGGGTAAGGCCGAAGATTCTCCGGAGTGTGAGCGAGTTCACCGCAGAATCGGGAAACCTTTGCCGCCCTCGGACGTCGTAGTGGGTGACAGCAGTTACCGCCGAGTTCAGTAAGGACTGATCCCTCATGAGTCGCCTCGCGAAGGCCATCCGCAGCCGCCGTGAGATGAACCGCACCCGCCGCGCCCTTGCCGCAGCCCTCGAGCACGCCTCCACCCCGGCGATGCGCGACGAGCTGATCATGATCGCCCAGCGGTCGGCATCCCGGCTGGTGTGACCCGGCGTCGCTGCCGGCGGTGATCCCGCCCGGCGGTGATGCGCAGGTGCCCGGAGACGTCCGATTGGTTGACCACCGGTCGGGCGCTCCGGGCTTCGTCGTCTCCGGCCCCGGTGGGGTGGCCGGTGCCGACTGCTGCAACGCCGGTTCGGCACAGCGAACTGCCCGCCATCCGCCTGCACGCCCTCATGGGATCGTGACCACGTGCCGCTGACCTGCGCAAACGCAAATCCCAAAAAAACTTTGAAGTCGCATGTAACGCTCCAAGGGGTTGCGGCGATATGACAGGTGACCCTGGGTTGCTGCTGGACCCCCGACCTGGCAGCCACCCGGGGTCATTCCATGTCTTCCGCCGGTCGCGGAACGCCCCTTTCGGTCATCGCCGGGCTACCCGGCCGCCGCGCCCGTTCCGGCGCCCGCGACGCCGCGACTACGCTCCTTGCGTGCCGGAATCGCCACTTGCCATCCAGATGCTGCACGACCGGGTCATGGTCCGGACCGGCGGCGGACCCGGTGAACGCACCACCAGGGGCGGCATCGTCATCCCGGCCACCGCCGAAGTGGCCAAGCGCCTGGTGTGGGGAGAAGTGGCCGCCGTGGGCCAGCACGTCCGGTCGGTCAAGTCCGGCGACCGGGTGCTGTTCAGCCCGGACGACCAGTACGAGGTCGAGGTGGCCGGCGACACCTACCTGGTGCTGCGCGAGCGTGACCTGCACGCCGTGGCCACCGATCGGGGTGGCGGCAACACCGGGCTGTACCTGTAGCGGGCGGCCATACTTCCGAGGGTGCGGGCCGGCGCCGGCCCGCACCGCGCACCACCAGAGGCGGCGATCGGAGGCCGATGGAGCACTTCGACATGGTCGTGCTGGGCTCCGGCCCGGCGGGCCAGAAGGCGGCCATCGCCGCGGCCAAGCTCGGCCGGAGCGCTGCGGTGGTGGAGCGCAAGGAGATGGTCGGCGGCGTCTGCATCAACACCGGCACCATTCCGTCCAAGACGCTGCGCGAGGCGGTGCTCTACCTGACCGGGCTGAACCAGCGCGAGATGTACGGCCAGTCCTACCGGCTCAAGGACGAGATCACCGTCGCCGACCTGTCGGCCCGCACGCAGCACGTGATCGGCCGGGAGATCGACGTCATCCGGGCCCAACTGGCCCGCAACCGAGTGGCCCTGTTGACCGGCACCGGCAGCTTCCTGGACCCGCACACCATCCGGATCGTCGACGAGCGGGGCGGCAGCCGGGCGGTGCACGCCGACATGGTCGTCATCGCCGTCGGGACGATGCCCGCCCGGCCGCCCAGCGTGGAGTTCGACGGCCGCACCATCGTCGACTCCGACCAGATCCTGTCGATGGAGCGGGTCCCGTCGTCGATGGTGGTGGTCGGCGCCGGGGTGATCGGCATCGAGTACGCCTCGATGTTCGCCGCCCTGGGCACCAAGGTCACTGTGGTCGAGCGGCGCCCGCGGATGCTGGAGTTCTGCGATCTGGAACTGGTGGAGGCGCTGAAGTACCAACTGCGCGACCTGGCGGTGACGTTCCGGTTCGGCGAGAGCGTGCACGAGGTGGCCAGGTCGAACGGATCGACGCTCACCCTGCTCGACTCCGGCAAGCGCATCCCCGCGGACACCGTGATGTACTCCGCGGGACGGCAGGGGGTGACGGGCGGGCTGGGTATCGACGCGGCCGGGCTGACCGCCGACGATCGCGGCCGGATCCCCGTCGACGAGCACTTCCGCACCGCCGTCCCGCACATCTACGCGGTGGGCGACGTCATCGGCTTCCCGGCGCTGGCCGCGACCGCGATGGAGCAGGGCCGGCGGGCCAGCTACCACGCGTTCGGCGAACCGGTCGGCGGCGTACTGGGCGACCTGCAGCCGATCGGCATCTACACCATCCCGGAGCTCTCGTTCGTCGGCCGCACCGAGGACGAGCTGACCGCGGCCTCGGTGCCGTTCGAGGTGGGCGTCTCGCGCTACCGGGAACTGGCCCGCGGTGCCATCCTGGGGGACACCTACGGCATGCTGAAACTGCTGGTGCACGCCGACACCCGGGAGATCCTCGGGGTGCACGTGTTCGGCTCGCAGGCCACCGAACTGGTGCACATCGGCCAGACCGTGATGGGCTGCGGCGGCACCGTGGACTACTTGGTGGACGCCGTGTTCAACTACCCGACGCTGGCCGAGTCCTACAAGGTCGCCGCCCTGGACGCGGTGAACAAGATGCGAGCGGTGCGCACCGCAGAGGGATGAGCCCGCGTGCACGTCAGCACGCCCGGATCCGCGCGCCGTCCCGCCTGCGTGTCACCGATCGGCCCGCTCCAGCGTTACCGGCCGGCCCGCAGTCGCGTCACCGGTCGGCCGGCTCCAGCGCGCGCAGGCGTATCCGCACGCCGTCGAAGTGCGCGGTCATGGCGGCCTGGGCCGCGGGGGCATCACCGGCCAGCACCGCCAGGTAGATGTCCCGGTGCCGGCGCGCCACGTCCGGGGCCGGCTCGATCATCGGCCCGAGGTCGTCCTTGAGCTGGAAGTACACGTCCCAGAACGCCCCCAGCAGCTGGGCCACCAGGGGATTGCCCAGCGGCCGGTACAGCACCTCGTGGAACCGACGGTCGGTCTCGGGCGCCACGAAGCCGTCCCGCGCCTCGGCGTCCATCTGCTCGATGACCGCCGCCACCTCGCCGTGGTCGGCGTCCGGCCGCTCCACCACCAGCCGGCGGACCAGCCCGGACTCCAGCACCTCGCGCAGGTAGATGACGTTGGCCAGGTCGCGATGGTCGTTCCGCATCGCGATTCGGCTGTGGAAGGCCAGCTCGTCGACCAGGGCGCCCAGCGACATCCGGCCCACGTACATCCCGAAGCCGTGCCGGATCTCCACGATGCCGACCGCCTGCAGCGCCTTGAGCGCCTCCCGCAGTGAGTTGCGGCTCACCCCCAACTCGTCGACCAGGTCGAACTCGGTGGGCAACGGGTCGCCGGCGGACAGCCCGCGGGCGACGATCAGATCCTTGATGGACTGTTGCAGCTGGTCGGACCGGCTCACCCGGGGCCGCAACGGCCGGCGCGGCCCGCGACGGGGGGCGCGCGTCGCACCCTCGGCGTGCGGCGCTCCGTCACCACCCGTGATTGCTTCCTCCGCCATGGTGCGCACCTCGCTTCCGCCGTGTGAAGGAATCTACGTCACAGAGGTTGACCAACGTGGGATGTCCTTCTATCTTCACACTAGCGCAGACATGGGATGTAGGACATCCCTCGATGCGGGAAGCCACCGCCATCCGCGACAGATCTCCCTGGGAGGCAGCACGTGACCGATCAGCCCATCCTCGATCCGGCAGGCCTGACCGGCGTCAACCGTCGGGCGTTCCTGAAGTACTCCGGCACGCTGTCGGCGGCGG
>DASSTH010000359.1:0-3212 GCA_035708025.1 Nakamurella sp.
CGACGCTGACCGGCCAGCACCTGGCGGCCTACGTCGGGCGCTGAGTGCCAGACTGGGGACCCATGAAATACGCACTGCTGGTCTGTGACGACGAGGTGGACCCGCCCAGCAACGAGGAGATGGACGCCGATCCGGTGCACCAGGCCTGGCTGGCCGACCTGGAACGGCGCCGGGCCCGGCTGTTCGGCGCCCGCCTGCGTCCGGTGGCAGACGCCACCACGGTCCGGGTCCGGGACGGCGAGACCCTGGTGTCCGACGGGCCGTTCGCCGAGACCAAGGACGTGGTCGGCGGCCTGGTAGTGGTGGAGTGCGCCGACCTGGACGAGGCGATCGCCATCGCGCAGGGCCACCCGTACGCGCGCCGGGGCAGCATCGAGATCCGCCCGGTCTGGGAATGACCCGTCCCGACGTCGTGCGGGCTGCCGTCGACATGGCGTATCGGGTGCAGTGGGGGCAGGTGGTCGCCACCCTGATCGGGATGACCCGGGACTGGGACCTGGCCGAGGACTGCGCGCAGGAGGCCTTCGCGTCGGCGCTCACGGCGTGGGCTCGGGATGGCGTCCCGGACCGGCCGGGCGCCTGGCTGACGACCACCGCACGCAACAGCGCCACCGACCGGCTGCGCCGGGAGGCGGTCGGGCGGAGCAAGCTCCAGCAGGTCGCACGGGAGGCGATCGGCCCGGACGGCCCGGCGGGGGAGGACATCCCCGACCAGCGCCTGCGGCTGATCTTCACCTGCTGCCACCCGGCGCTGGGCTTCGAGGCCCGGGTCGCGCTGACCCTGCGCACGCTGACCGGGCTGAGCACCGCGGAGATCGCCAAGGCGTTCCTGACGGCGGAGACCACCATGGCGCAGCGGCTGGTGCGGGCCAAACGCAAGATCGCCGAGGCGGGCATCCCGTACCGCGTCCCGCCGCCGGACCTGCTGCCCGAGCGGCTCGCCGCGGTGCTGGCCGTGCTCTATCTGATCTTCAACGAGGGATATGACGAGCGGGACGGGCGCCGGGCACTGACCGCCGAGGCCATCCAGTTGGCCCGGGTGCTGGTGCTGCTGATGCCCACCGAGCCGGAGCCGCGCGGCCTGCTGGCGTTGATGCTGCTGCACGAGGCCCGGCGCCCCACCCGGACCGACCGGGGCGAGTTGGTCACGCTGGAGGACCAGGATCGGTCCCGGTGGGATCGTGCGCTCATCAACGAAGGGGTCCAGGTGCTGGACCGGGCGCTGGCCGCCGGGCGCCGCGGTCCCTACCAGGTGCAGGCCGCCATCGCCGCCTGCCATGCCACCGCCCAGGACTTCGGCGGCACCGACTGGGCGCAGATCGCCGCGCTCTATGCCGAACTGGAGCGTCTGACGCCGTCCCCGGTGGTGACGCTGAACCGCGCGGTGGCGGTGGCGCTGGCCGACGGGATCCCCTCCGGGCTGGCGCTGGTGGACCAGGTCGCCGCGTCCGGCCGGCTGGACGGCTACCACCTGCTGCCCGCCACCCGGGCCGACCTGCTCCGGCGGGCGGGACGGGCCGACGAGGCCGCGCTCGCGTACCGGGAGGCGCTGGCGCTGGCGCCGACCGAGGCCGAACGGCGCTACCTGGCGGGGCGGCTGCGCGGGCTCTGACGTCCCGTTCGCGAGCGCTGCCGCGGGTCCCGTCACCGATCTCTCGAAAAATCCTTAGCGCGATGTCGATGCCGGGGCTTCCTGCTTCGTCGGTGGGTCACACACCGCCGAGAGGAAGGACCGTCGTGACCCTGATCGAGAACACATCCGCATCGCCGTCGCCGCAGGTGGTGCAGGCGGACGGGCGGCTGCGCGCCGGCCGGCGACTGGTGCTGACCATGGCCTGCGTGGCCATGGCGATGGTGGGGCTGGACACCGCGATCGTGAACGTGGCGCTGCCATCCATGCAACGCGACCTCGGTGTCGGGCCGGCCACGTCGCAGTGGTTCGTGGTCGCCTACAGCCTGCTGCTCGGCGGATTCCTGTTGCTGGGCGGCAGGATGGCCGACCGGCTGGGCCGGCGGCGCATCTTCCTGACCGGTCTGATGGTCTTCACCGCTGCATCCTTACTGGCCGGCGCGGCACCCGGCTCCGGGGTGGAGATAGCCGCGCGCGGCGCGCAGGGCCTCGGTGCCGCGCTGGTGGTGCCGGCGGCGTTGTCGCTGCTCGCCGTGACCTTTCCGGAGGGGCGGGAACGTTCCCGTGCGCTGGGCATCTTCGGCGGGGTGGGCGGCGCCGCCGGATCGGTCGGCGTGGTGGTCAGCGGCCTGCTGGCTGCCGGTCCGGGTTGGCGGTGGGCGTTCCTGATCAACGTGCCCGTGGGACTGGCGCTGATGAGGGCCGCCATGCTGTTCCTCGGCCGCGATCACCGGGTCGACCGCGGGAGCCCGCTCGATCTGGCCGGAGCAGTGACGGTGACGGGCGGGCTGTTGCTGGGGGTGTACGCGCTGCATCACAGCGCCGGCCATGGCTGGGCCTCGCCGGTCACCCTGGTGTTGCTGGCGGTCGCGGTGGGGCTGCTGCTGGCGTTCCTGCGCATCGAGACCCGTTCGGGCGCACCGCTGGTGCCGGGCTCGGTGGTACGGAACCGCTCGCTGGTGGCCGCCAACGTGACGGCGTTCTTCGCGCAGGCCGCCCTGTTGTCGTTCATCTTCATCGCGTCGCTGCTGATGCAGCAGGTGGTCGGCTACTCGCCGGCGACCACCGGTGTGGCGTGGCTGTCGACCACCGTCACGGTGCTACCGGCCGCGATGGTGGGTGGCCGGCTCGCCGCCCGGATCGGGGTGCGGTGGCTGCTGGTGACGGGGCTGTCGGCCGTCACGCTCGGCACGCTGTGGCTGACCCGGACTCCGCTGCACGCGAACTACGTCACCGATCTGTTGCCGGCATTCCTGTTGGTGGGCGTCGGATTCGGGCTGTGTGGCCCGGCCCTGCAGATCGGCGCGCTGTCCGGCGTGTCGCGGTCCGCTGCCGGGCTGGCGTCCGGGCTGGTGGAGACCATGCGGGAGATCGGCGGAGCGGCCGGCGTCGCGGCCGTGGCGACGGTGCTGGTGGGTGGATCCGGCCTGACCGGCTTCCACGCGGCCTTCGCGGTGATCGGGGTGATCGGCGTGCTGGGTCTGGTCGCCGCGGTGCTCGGATTCGCGCGGCGCGCTCCGGTCAATACGTCACAGTGACGGATTGAGCTGCGGTGACGGGGAAGCGGGGGACTGTGTTCGCG
>DASSTH010000360.1:0-4340 GCA_035708025.1 Nakamurella sp.
TACCGGCAGCGGCGCGACGAGACCTGGCCCACCAGTGGCATTCCGACCTCGGCGTACAGCCGGCACAATTCAAAGATGGAGGCACTGCTGGACGAGGACGCGGCGGTGGGCGGCGGCCCGGTGGTCACCCGGTTCCGTCCCGCGCTGGTGATGAACCGCGAGGCGGGCAGCGAACTGTTGCGCAACACGGTGCCCGGGTTCGTGCCGGCGGCCGCCCTGCGGTGGCTTCCGGTGTTGCCGGTCGATCGCCGGCTGGTGCTGCAGGTGGTGCATGTGGACGACGTCGCGAGCGCGATCGTGACCGCGCTGCGGCAGCGCACCGGCGGGGCGTTCAACCTGGCCGCCGAACCACCCTTGAGCCGCGACGCGCTCGCCCGGGCGCTGGGCGCCCGGCCGGTGCACCTGCCGTCCTCGGTGCTGCGCGCCGTCCTGGCGGTCGGCTGGTGGCTGCGACTGCAGAAGGTGGAGCCGGGGTGGCTCGACATGGGCTTCTCGGTGCCGTTGATGGACTGTTCACGTGCCGAACGCGAACTCGGTTGGCGGCCCAGCGTGACCGCGCCGGATGCGCTGCGAGACACCCTGGCCGGGATGGCGGCTGCGGTGAGCACGCCCAGCCCGGCGCTGCGCCGGCGAACGGTGGCCGGCGCGCTGGGAGACGTGCTGCGCGGTGGACCGATCACCACCCGGCCGGTGAGCTGAGCTCAGCGCCCGCGCGCCCGCGGGAGTTGGACGGCCCTGGGAGGTTCGGGCACCGGGCGTCCGGCACCGGGCACCGCGTTGCCGTCGATGTCCTCGGCACCGCTGGCGTACTTGACCGCGGCGGAGACCGCGGCCGCCACCGGGATGGCCGCGATGGCGCCCATGATCCCGGCCAGCACCCCGCCGACGGTCAGCGCCACCAGGATGATCACCGGGTGCAGCCGGACGGTCCGGCCCATGATCAGCGGCTGATACACGTGACCCTCCAGCAGGTTCTCGGCCAGCAACACGCCCAGCAGGATGACGGCCGGCCACAGTCCCACGGCGACCAGCGTCACCAGCACCGACAGCCCGCCGAACACGAAGGCGCCGATGATGGGGATGAAGCTCCCGATGAACACCAGCACCGCCAGCACGATGACCAGCGGGGTCCCGAGCAGCCAGAGGGTCACCCCGATGACCACCGCGTGGATCACCGCGATGATCGCGGTTCCCCAGATCCAGCCGGACAGCACCGAGAACGCCCGATGCCCGGCGCCGTTGACCACCGGGCGGGCGCGTGCCGGCAGCAGTCGCACCACCCACTGCCATTCACGCTCACCGTCCATCAGGAAGAACAGCGTCAGGAAGACGGTCAACACCAGCCCGGTGACGAGTTCGGCGAGCACCCGGCCGGCCGCCAGTGCCCCGGACACCAGGGTCGCCGAGTGGGACTTCACCCAGTCCTGGATGGTGCCCAGCAGGTCGCCGGATCCGCCGCCCACGCCCGGGATGTGCTCGGCCAACCGGCGGAGCTGGTCCACCACGTGCTGGGCCTGGTCGGCCAGCGTGGCGGCGTTGCTCTGCACCCGGAAGGTGACGAAGTAGCCGATGCCGCCGATCACCACCGCAGCCCCGATCAGCACGGTCAGGGCGGCCAGCCAGTCGGGCAGGACACGGCGCAGCAACGCGGCGGGTCGGTGCAACAACGCTGACAGCAGCAACGCCAGGAAGATGGGCACGCTCACCACCGGGATGCCGGCCAGGAAGGTGACGACCAGGTAGGCCAGCGCACCGACCACCAGCAGCCGCCAGCTCCACGCGGCGGCGATGGCCAGCGGGCGGGGCACCGCCAGCGTCTCGGGTGCGGCGGCGGTCCGCTGGCCGGCGATGCGAGGGTGACGGGGCTGCGCGGTCATGGCTGGGCACTACCCCACGAGCGCGCGCACGCACCCCGGCGCCTCCCGGTCGATCGTCACCGGTAAGCAGACGGCGGGTCCGGCGGCGGGCCGGGCGGCGCGGCCGGCCCACCGTCAGGCGTCTGCCCGGCGCACGGTCAGGCGTCGGCCCGTTCCGCGGGCTCCGAGTCCGGATCCAGCAACGGGGACCGCGCCAGCATGATGGTCGCGCCGACGATCAGCAGCCCGCCGGCGGCCGCGCCCAGGGTCCACGCCAGCGTCCCGCGTCCGTGTTCGCCGAACACCATCAGGCCCCAGATGGTGGCCACCAGCGGGTTGGTCAGCGTCAGACCCGGCTGCGAGGCCACCAGGTTCCCCGCGGCCAGCGCGTTCTGCAGTAGGAAGAAGCCTGCTGGGCCGACGACCGCCACCGCGTACGTCTGCCAGGCCGTGAACAGATTGCCGCTCTGGGACACGTGCGCCCCGACGCCGGCGATCAGCGCGGAGTTGAAACCGAACGCGGCGCCGGTGGCGACGCCCAGCAGGGCGGCCCGGTGCTCGTCCCGGCCGCGGTAACCGAGCAGGACCAGCACGGCCACGGCGCCCACGGTGACCGCCGAGGTGATCAGCCAGCTCATCGCCGACACCTTGCCGGGGTCGCCTCCGCTGGGGGACAGGCAGACCTCGAACGCCGCCAGCCCCACCGACGCCAGGCCGATGGCGGTGATGTCCGCGGCTCGCAGGCGTAGCCCGAAGACCCAGGCCGCCAACACCAGGGTCAGCGGCAGTTCGGCGATCAGCAGCGGCTGCACCAGCGCGATCCGGGAGATCGCGATGGCGACCCCGTGCAGGATGAAGCCGACGATCATCGACAGCACGCCGAACAACCACACCGGCCGGCGCATCAGATCGCCGATCATCCGCGGATGCAGCTCCGCCGAACTGGGTTCGTCGCGGCTGGCCCGCCGTTGCAACACCGAGGCCGCCGCGTTGCAGCATGCCGCGACGAGCATGAGAACGACTCCGAGCACATCACCGACTACCCGGACTCGAGTGCTCGCACCCGGCGCCCGCCGACCCTGCTCGGTGCCCCCGCTCAGTACCGGAACATCGTGGTCAGGCGGACTCGATCCAGTGGTCCGGCGGCGCCTCCGGACGACCGGGCACCGGCCGCTGCGCCTCGGCCCACCCGGCGGGGCCGAAAGCCACATCGGCCACCCGGCGCCAGAAGGCGCCCGCGCCGTGGTTGTCGTGCTGGAAGGCGACCGACCATGGTCCGGCGTGCCGGCCGAGGACGTCCAGCGCGAGCCGGAAGCCGACACCGTCCCGCCGCGCGGCTGGGGCCACCCACAGCGCGCTGATCGACCGGCGGTCCGAAGTCAGGCCGTCGACGATCGCGAATCCGACCGGTGCCGCTTCACCGGTGTTGGGATGGGGCCGCCAGGCCAGGTATCCGACCGCGTCCGCGGATGGCAATCCGTCCAGGCCGCGAGTCTGGTACCGGCCGTCCGGGTAGGGCAGCCCGGACACGATCGGCGCCAGGTCGTGCCGGAAGCACTGCCACAACCACGCCACGATCGGCCACTGATCCCGGGTGACCGGGCGAACGGTGACGGCACCCGGGGCGCTCGGCAGTCCTTCGAGATCTCCAGATGTCATTCTGGCAACGCTAGGGCCAGGGCCGTTCCGTGCTGCGCGGCCGTCTGCCTGCGGGCGAGCGACGCCGGGGTCCGGCGGGGTTGAGCCCGTCATGCTGCGGCGGGGTCGGCGCGCTCTGGGTCGTCTTCGTCGGTCGCGCGGGATGGCGGTGGGAAGAGGACGGCGACGGCGTCGGCGAGGCTGAATCGTTCGCCGGCCCATAGTGGTCGGATGCGGTTGGCTTCGGGGTCGTGCCAGCCCGCGGTTCCGTCGAGGTCGTGCCACAGGATCCATTCGTCGTGCTTCCAGCCTGGGGCGCCGGAGGGTAGCCGGTCGCCGAGGAGTGGTTCGCCGGTGCGGGTGGTGAAGTGCCAGCGCGGGGCTCCGGGGATGGAGTCCAGGGCGTAGTTGATCTGCACTCCGCCTTCGTGGCAGGCGATGTGGTGGAAGCGGCACAGCAGGATGAGGTTGTCGGGGTCGGTGGCGCCGCCGTGTGCCCAGTGTTGGACGTGGTGCGCTTCCAGGTGGGAGGTGCGGGTGCAGGAGGAGAACTGGCAGCTGCCGTCTCGGATGGCCAGCAGCCGGCGTTGCGCGGCGCTGACGGTGCGTCGTTTGCGTCCGTGGGCGAGTACGACGCCGCCGGCGCCGCGGATGATGCCGATCAGGGTCGCGTCGCAGGCCAGTCGGGCGGCCGTCTCCCGGGTGATGCCGCCGACGCCGGCGATCTGGCAACAGTCCACCGGTACCGCGGACCGATCGACCGCACGGTCCGGCGCTCCGGGGCGAGGCGCGTTGGTTGTGTCCGTTTTGACGTTCCCGCGGGAACGTCCCGCCGCTTGTTGGCCT
>DASSTH010000361.1:0-7058 GCA_035708025.1 Nakamurella sp.
ACCATGCGCTCCCCGGGCATCATCGGGCTGTTGGACGGGGTGCTGCCCGACATCTCCGTCACCGGCCACACGTTGCGGGAACATCGGTGACTTACCGGCTCCCGCCACCGCCACCGCACCGACACCTGTCGCATGTCGCGCGCGGCACGCATCGTCCGCTGTGTTCGGAACGGCCGGACAAGGGCAGGGTTACGGCCGCGGGCACGCCGATGTCACCGGGACGGCCGGACGGGGGCCGGGCACTCATCGAGGTGGTCTTCCTGGCCGTGCTACTCCTCATCCCCGTGGTGTACATCCTGGCGGCGGTGCTGCGGCTGCAATCGGCCACCCTGGCGGTCGCCCAGGCGGCCCGTGACGTCGGGCGGCTGATCGAGACCGCGCCAGACGCCGGCACTCTCGGCTCGGCCGGGGACGTCGCCCGGGTGGCGCTGCAAGATCAGAACGTCTCGCCCGATCGCCTGCAACTGCGCACCGTCGCCCCCGGCGCGGACTGCCGGCAGGCACCGGAGGTCGACGCCACGCTGCGGCCCGGGGCGAGCTACGACGTGTGCGTCATCGCGGTGATCACCCTGCCCGGCGTGCCCACCGTGCTGTCCGGCTCGGACAACACCGTCACCGGCGTCTACAGCGTGCACATCGGAGAGTTGCGCGAAGGGCGGTGACGGCACGGCCGCCCCGGTCCGCGGTGCTGCAGGAGAAGGGCGGTGACGGCACGGCCGCCCCCGTCCGCGGTGCTGCAGGAGAAGGGTAGTGACGGCACGGCCGCCGGGCCGCGGGTGCTGCTGGACAGGCCGGCCAGCGTGACTGCGCATAGCTCCCCCGCCACGACCCGGGCCCCGGCGGCTCGTCACCGACCGGGGTAACGGCGACTCAGTCCGCCGCCACGACCCAGGCCCCGACGGCCTCGCCACCGACCGGGGTGAGGGCGGCTCAGTCCGCCGCCGCGACTCCCGCCCCGACCGCCTCGTCACCGGCCCGCGGTCGCAGGGTCTGCACGGGCCGGGCGAACAGCAGGGCCGCGACCAGCCCGATCACCAGCACCCCGGCGGGCAGCAGCACGGACTGCGCCATCGCGGTGGAGAACCCGTGCTGCAGGAACGCCGGCAGTGCACCGGGCTGGTCGAACCGGTTGCCCGAGTCCGCCGCGGCGGGACCGAAGGCGTGCAGCAGCCGGGACTGTATGAGCACCGCGATTCCGGCGCTGCCCAGCACCGACCCGATCTGCCGGGTGGTGTTGTACACACCCGATCCCGCCCCGGCCGCGTGCATCGGCAGGTTCCGGGTCGCGGTGGCCGACAGCGGCGACCACATGAAGCCGTTGGCCACGCCCATCAGGGCGATCGGCAACTCGATCTCCCAGATCGACCGGCCCGGATCCATGATGGCGGCCAACCACACCAGCGCCACGATCATGCAGGCCAGGCCGAACCCGCCGAGCACCCGCGGGTGCATGCGGTCCACCAGCTTGCCCACCGGGCGGGCCAGCACCGCGGAGATCACCGCCATCGGGATCAGCAGCAGCGCGGACTTGGTCGGGCTGAGCCCCAACACCTTCTGCGTGTAGAGCATCACCGGGAACGCCATCGCGGTGATGGCGAAGCCCACGGCGCTGATACCCACGTTGGCCAGGGAGAAGTTCCGGTCCCGGAACAGCGACAGCGGCAGCAGCGGTTCCCGCCGGTTGACGGCCTGCCACAGCACGAACCCGGCCAGCACCACCAGCCCGACGATGATCAGCGACCACACCGAGATCGGCCCGGCGATGGTGCCCCAGTCGTAGCTCTGGCCCTCCTGGATGCCGAACACCAGGCAGAACATCCCGGCGGCCGACAGCACCACGCCCAACCCGTCGAAGCGGTGCGTGTGGGTGGGCAGCTGCGGCACGAACCGCAGCGCCAGCAGCAGGCCCACCACGCCGACCGGCACGTTGATGAAGAAGATCCACTCCCAGCCCAGCGAGTCGATCAGCACCCCGCCCAGGATCGGCCCGACCAGGGTGGCCACGCCGGCGACCGCGCCCCACATGCCCATGGCGGCCCCCCGCTGGTTGGACGGGAAGGTGCGGGTGATCACCGCCATGGTCTGCGGCGTCATCATCGAGGCGCCCAGCCCCTGGAAGATCCGGGCCAGGATCAGCGTGCCGATGCTGCCGGACAGCCCGCACCAGACCGACGACAGGGTGAAGATCACCAACCCGACCTGGTACAGCACCTTGGGGCCGAACCGGTCGCCGAGCCGGCCGGTGATCAGCAGCGGGACGGCGTAAGCCAGCAGGTAGGCGCTGGTGACCCAGATCACCTGGTTGATGTCGGCGTTCAGGCCCGCCATGATCGTCGGGGTCGCGACCGACACGATGGTCGAGTCCACCAGGATCATGAAGAAACCCAGGCACAGTGCCCACAGGGCGGGCCACGGGTTGGCGGTACTGTCCGGCTGCGGCCCGGAGCGCGCCGGGTGGTCGATGGTCGTCATGACGTCTTCCTCGTTCGTTGTCCCGGGCGGCGGCGGGCCAGTGGCACCGCCGCACCGTCCGGAGGATCGTCCTCCTCGGCACCGACAGCCGATGCCGCGTGATGGTTGAACTGCTGCACCTCGGCGGAGTCCAGCCAGGGCAGCGCCCCGGACTCGATCTCCTCGACGATGCGTTCCAGCCAGGCCGTCTCGGCGTCCCGCACCACCCGGTCGCGTTCCACGTCCAACCAGAACAGCCGCGGCACCCGGTGCAGGTCCGCCTCCCCGAGCCGCTCGCCGATGTACTTCTGCTGCCCGGACAGCACCTGCAGCCGGGTGCGCAGGCAGGCCACCACCTGTTCCCTGGGCAGGTTATACGCCTGGGAGATGGCCAGCGGGAACTCCGGATACTCCTCGGCCGGCACCGAGAGCATCTCCACCAGCCGCCGGGACAGCTCCCGGCGGCCGGCGTCGGTGATCTCGAAGGTGGTGCGCTCCGGACGGTTGCCCGCCCGCTCGGTGCGCAGCGCCCGCACCAGTCCGTCCCGGTCCAACCGGTCCACCGTGTGGTACAGCGTGCCCGGGCGGACCTTGAGCAGCCGGTCCTCCTGCCGCTGCAGCAGCAGTTGGTACATCTCGTACGGATGCATCGGCCGCTCGGCCAGCAGGCCGAGGGCGGCCAACGCCAGCGGGCTGATCGACGCCATGTCCTGCTCCTTCCGACCGCCGGACGGTGTCCGCTCGCCGCCCGCCGGTGCTCCGGAGTCGGCCGTCATTCCACTCGGGCTATTCCGCATGGAATATACCCTGCGGACCAGCCAGCTGGTCAAGCCCGGCGGCCATCCCGCGAGCATGTCCCGTCCTCCCGAATGCCCGCCGGGCCTCGGAACCGTCACCGGCGCACGGCGTCAGGCCGCCCCGTCGGCCTGCGTCCCGGGCGCGATGTTGTGGTTGCGGGCGAACCGGTTGGCCGGGTCGTACCGGCGCTTGACCTGCGCCAGCCGGGCGTAGGTGGCGGGCGGGTAGGCCGCCGCCAGGTCCTCCGGCGTGGCCGATCCCTGGAAGTTCAGGTAGGTGCCGGTGCCGAGCGCCGCCACCTCCTGCCAGGGCTGCAGGCCCTGCTCGACCTCGGCGTCGGTCGCGCCGGCCGGCAGCAGCAGGCCGCACATCACCATGGTCCGGGCGTCGCGGTGCGCGAATGCGGTGGCGTCCGCCGGCACCCGGCCGAATGCGCCGCCCAGGCTGCGCAGCGCGACCGCCGTCGGCGCCGGCGAGGCGTAGAGCCGGTCGATCGCCGCCAGCATCGGCTCGTCCAGTTGCCGCGCCAGGGTGTTGCGCCCCACCATGCGCAGCCCCGGCGGCTGGCGCGCCTCCTCCAGGATGGTGGCGTACCGCCGCTCCGACACGTCGACCGCTGTGGCATCCCCCAGCTCGGTCAGCGGGCGGATCGCGGCATCGGGCTCACCGTCGCCCTCGGCGTCCGCGGCGTGGCACAGCAGGACGGATGCGGCTGGCGCGCCGCCCCCGAACGGCGGCATCAGCACCAGCGTGCTGGTCAGCCCGTCCGGGGCGTCCCGCATCGCGTCCCGCCAGCGGCGGATCAGCCCCACCGGGTCGTCCAGCCGGTAGCCCACCGACCCGAAGTGCACCGTGCCGACCGGCTGCGCGATGAAGTCGAAGTCCACCACCACGCCGAAGTTCCCGCCGCCGCCGCGCAGCGCCCAGAACAGGTCGGGGTGCTGGTCGGCCGACGCGTCGACCAGCCGGCCGTCGGCCGTCACCACCCGAGCGCCGACCAGGTTGTCGATCGCCAAGCCGAACCGGCGCACCATCCAGCCCACGCCCCCGCCCAGGGTCAGCCCGCCGACGCCGACATCACGCGTGTCACCGGCGGTCAGCGCCCAGCCGCGCGGATCCAGCGCCGCACCGACGGCTCCCCACGTGGCACCGCCGCCGATCCGCACCAAACGCCGCTCGGCATCCAGCACCTGGATCCGGTCCAGGTGCGTCAGGTCGATCACCATGCCGCCGGAGTTCGTGCCGTGGCCCAACGCGCTGTGCCCGCCGGACCGCACGGACACCTCCAGCCCGTGCCGTGCGGCGTGATCCAGGGCCGCGGCCACCTGCTCGGCGCTGCGCGGCCGTACCACCAGGGCGGGCCGGCCGGCGGCGAAGAACACCCGCGCGGCCGCGTCGTATCCGTCGTCCCCCGGTCGTACCGCTTCGATCGCCAGGTCGGTCTCGTGCAGGCTCATGGGCTCCTCCTTGTCGTGTCTGGCGTCCCGGCACGCCGCCGCGGCCAGGTGCCCAGCGAATTGACGATGCCGTCGCCCGATCTGTGACACCGGCACCGGACGCGACGCCTGCCGCTTTTCGCGACACGCTGACGATCCTGCGGAAATCCGGCGGGGACCGCGTCGTCCCCGAGCGGTGTCTTCGGGCTACCGGCCCGGTGGGTGCTGCCGCGGGCGGCCTACCGCCGGCGGAGTAGGCACAAGTTACTCCCCGGGTCCGACGCCGCCCCGGCTCCCGGCTTCTACCATCGGCCGCATGCACACCGATCGCCGCAGGCCCGGGTTCCTGGCCGCCGGCTGGCTGGTGTCGGCGGCCGTCGGGGTGGTCGCCTTCGTCCAGTGGCACGCGCGGCTGCGCGAGGTGGAGCGCCGGGCGGAGGACGCCGAACGCACCCGTGACGAGGTGGCCAGGCGCCGCGCCGTCGAGGAGCGGCTGCGCATCGCCCGGGAGCTGCACGACTCGCTGACCCACAGCATCTCGGTCATCAAGGTGCAGGCCGGCGTCGCGGCGCACCTGGCCAGGAAGAACGGTGACGAGCCCTCAGCGGCGCTGCTGGCGATCCAGGAGGCCAGCCGGGACGCCGTCCGCGAGCTGCGCTCCACGCTGGAGGTGCTGCGCCGGGACGAGGAACCGGCCGGCAGCGGGCTGGCGTTGCTGCCGGCGCTGGTGGAGCGCGCGCGGTCGTCCGGGCTAACGACCAGCTACACGGTCACCGGGGACAGCCGCCCGCTGCCGCAGGAGGTCGACCGGGCGGCCTACCGGGTGGTGCAGGAGGCGCTGACCAACGTCACCCGGCATGCCGGCGGAGCCAGCGCGACGGTGCAGATCACCTACGGCCCGGGCGCGCTGACCATCCGGGTGCAGGACGACGGCACCGGTTCCCGGCGGCCGCCGGTACCCGGATACGGGCTGGTGGGGATGCGGGAACGCGTCACCGCCCTGGGCGGTCGGCTGCGCGCCGAACCGGGACCGGACGGCGGGTTCACCGTGCTCGCCGAACTGCCGGTGAACGGGGCGGCGTGACCGCCGAGGCCTCCGGTGACGTGATCCGGGTGGTGCTGGTGGACGACCAGCCGCTGATCCGCAGCGGGATCCGGGCGCTGCTGGACGCCGAGGACGACATCGAGGTGGTCGGCGAGGGTTGCGACGGTC
Source organism: Nakamurella sp. (assembly GCA_035708025.1). Taxonomy (GTDB): domain Bacteria; phylum Actinomycetota; class Actinomycetes; order Mycobacteriales; family Nakamurellaceae; genus Nakamurella. The sequence goes on from DASSTH010000361.1 coordinate 5,899, forward strand.
GGGAGGCGGTCGCCCTGGCGATCCGGCACCTGCCGGACATCGTCTTGCTGGACGTGCAGATGCCGCAGATGGACGGCATCGAGGCCACCCGCCGGATCGCCGGGGATGACCGGCTGGCCGGGGTACGGGTGGTGATGCTGACCAACTACGGGCTGGACGAGTACGTGTTCAACTCGCTGCGGGCCGGCGCCTGCGGGTTCGTGGTCAAGGACACCGAGCCGGCGGATCTGCTGCAGGCGCTGCGCGTGACCATGCGCGGCGACGCGCTGCTGTCCCCGGCCATCACCCGCAGGTTGATCAGCGAGTTCGCCTCCCGGCCGGCCGCCGCGCTGGCGACGGCCGACCCGGGTCTGCTGACCAACCGGGAGCGCGAGGTGGTGGCGCTGGTGGCGCACGGGCTGAGCAACGACGAGATCGCCGAGCGCATGGTGCTCAGCCCGATGACCGCGAAGACGCACGTCAGCCGGGCGATGACCAAGCTCGGGGCCCGCGACCGGGCGCAGCTGGTGGTGTTCGCCTACCAGTCCGGGCTGGTGACACCCGGTGGGGCCTGAGCACGCGACCGGGGTGCTGGCGGCCCCCGCGTAGGCTGGACTGTTGTGAATCCCGACGATGCAGCCGCCGTGAAGGAACTGCAGAACACCATGGCCAGCATCGAGGCCGTGGTGGATCTGGAGCGACTGAGGGGCACCATTGCCGAGCTCTCCGAGCAGGCCAGTGCCCCCGATCTGTGGAACGACCAGGACCGCGCCCAGGCGGTGACGAGCAAGCTGTCGCACGCCCAGGGCGAGTTGGCGCGCGTGCAAGGCCTGAGGCAGCGGCTGGACGACCTCGAGGTGATGTTCGAACTCGGCGAGGAGGACCCGGAGACGCTGGACGAGGCCCGCGCCGAACTGCTGGCGCTGTCCGGCGACATCGAGGCGATGGAGGTCCGCACCCTGCTGTCCGGCGAGTACGACGAGCGGGAGGCGTTGATCACCATCCGTTCCGAGGCGGGCGGGGTGGACGCCGCCGACTTCGCCGAGATGCTGCTGCGGATGTACCTGCGCTGGGCGGAGCGGCACGGTTACCCGACCGAGGTCTACGACACCTCGTACGCCGAGGAGGCCGGGCTCAAGTCGGCCACCTTCGCGGTCAAGGCTCCATGCCGTCTATGTGGT
>DASSTH010000362.1:0-4484 GCA_035708025.1 Nakamurella sp.
GGCCAGGGCGCTGGACATCCTGGGCGAGGACGCTCCCGACCACCTGGCCGACGCCGGCCGGCTGCGCATCAAGCACGGCCAGGCGTCCCTGGAGGAACTGGGCCAGCTGGCCGACCCGCCGATGACCAAGGACGCCATCGCCGGCCGGATCCGCCGGCTGCTGACCATGGCCGACCGCCGGGCCAAGGACGAGGGCATCCCGGACACCGAGTCCGCCGTCACCCCGGACATGCTGGACAGCTGACCGCGCGCCCCTGCCGGTGCTCATGGCTGATCCGTGCCGCGTGGCGGTGACCGTCCCACTGGCCGAGGGCGGGACCGGCGACGCGGGTACCGACCGATACAGTTGGAAACGCCGCCCCCGTCGCTGCAGAAGGCCGTCCAGGCGGTACTAGAGTTTCAACTGGATCGATACAGCAAGGACACCGCAGGCGTGCGGCGAGCGCCGCACCGCCACCAACCTCGAGGAGGCTCTGCAGCCGTGACTGTGCGCGTCGGAGTGAACGGATTCGGCCGGATCGGCCGCAACTTCTGGCGAGCCCTGAACTCCCAGGATTCGCCGGGCCACGATCTGGAGGTCGTCGCGGTCAACGACCTGACCGACACCAAGACCCTGGCTCACCTGCTCAAGTACGACAGCATGCTGGGTCGGCTGCCGCACGAGATCTCCGCCGGTGAGGGCGTCATCACGGTGGACGGCAAGCAGATCACCGTGCTGTCCGAGCGGGACCCGGCCGCGCTGCCGTGGAGCGATCACGGCGTCGACCTGGTGATCGAGTCCACCGGGCGGTTCACCAAGGCGGAGGCCGCCCGCGGGCACCTGAACGGCGGCGCCAAGAAGGTGATCATCTCCGCGCCGGCCACCGGTGAGGACCTCACCGTGGTGATGGGCGTGAACGACGACGCCTACGACGGCAGCCAGACGATCCTGTCCTGCGCCTCCTGCACCACCAACTGCGTGGCCCCGATGGCCAAGGTGCTCAACGACAGCTTCGGCATCGTCAAGGGCCTGATGACCACGGTGCACGCGTACACCAACGACCAGGTGATCCTGGACTTCCCGCACAAGGACCTGCGCCGGGCGCGGGCGGCGGCGGTGAACATCATTCCGACCACCACCGGTGCGGCCAAGGCGACCGCGCTGGTGCTGCCCGAGCTGAAGGGCAAGCTGCACGGCATGGCCATGCGGGTGCCCGTCCCGGACGGGTCGGTCACCGACCTGACCGCCGAGCTCAGCCGGTCCGTCACCGTCGACGAGGTCAACGACGCCTTCCGGGCCGCCTCCGAGTCCGGTCCGCTGGCGAAGTACCTGACGTACTCGGTCGACCCCATCGTGTCCAGCGACATCGTCGGCACCCCCGCCTCCTGCACCTTCGACTCGCCGCTGACCATGGTGCTCGGCGACAACCTGGTGAAGATCGTCGGCTGGTACGACAACGAGTGGGGCTACTCGAACCGGCTGGCGGACTTCGCGGCCCTGGTCGCCGGCAGCTTCTGATCGACCCCGGGCTGCGGGCGGCGCCGCTGCCCGCAGCCCGCAGTCACCCCGGTTGCCCCGCGCCGCCGTCGGCCCGGCCGGCACCGACCGGCACCGACCGAGGTGACCCGAAGCTGGCGCAGCTAGCCAGAATTGCCGGCTGGCGGTACCGCCCGCTCGTGCCAGCGAGTGGGGGAGTCGCGACAATTTCGGTCGACGGCGACACGCACCGCGGCCACCACAGCGCCGAGCTACCGCGCCGGGCGGCTGGCGCCCCGACCGATCCGGAGAGGAACCTCGTGCAGACCCTTGACGACCTGTTGGCGACCGGCGTCCGCGGGCGGACCGTGCTGGTCCGGGCGGACCTGAACGTCCCGCTGGACTCCGGCTCCGGCGATCCGGTGATCACCGACGACGGCCGGATCCGGGCCAGCGTGCCGACCCTGACCGCGCTCACCGAGGCCGGCGCCCGGGTGGTCGTCACCGCCCACCTCGGCCGGCCCAAGGGGGCACCGGACCCGGCGTTCTCGCTGCGGCCGGTGGCCGCCCGGCTGGGCGAGCTGCTGGGCGGTCCGGTGTCGTTCGCCACCGACCTGGTCGGCGAGTCCGCCCGCTCCACCGTCGCCGGGCTGGCCGATGGCGGGGTCGCGCTGCTGGAGAACGTGCGCTTCGACCCGCGGGAGACCAGCAAGGACGACTCGGAGCGCGGGTCCCTGGCCGACGACCTGGTGGCCCTGGTGTCCGGCACGTCGGACGCCGGGGCGGCGTTCGTCTCCGACGGCTTCGGGGTGGTGCACCGCAAGCAGGCATCGGTCTACGACGTCGCGCTGCGGCTGCCGCACTACGCCGGATACCTCGTCACCGCCGAGACCGCCGTGCTGCGCAAGCTCACCGAGGAGCCGGACCGGCCCTACGTGGTGGTGCTGGGCGGCGCCAAGGTCTCCGACAAGCTCGGCGTGATCACCGCCCTGCTGGACAAGGCCGACACACTGCTGATCGGCGGCGGGATGGCCTACACCTTCCTGGCCGCCCAGGGCCACGGCGTGGGCGAATCGCTATTGCAGGCCGACCAGGTGGACACCTGCCGCGACCTGCTGGCCTCGCACGCCGACCGCATCGTGCTGCCCACCGACGTGGTGATCGCCGACAAGTTCTCCGCGGATGCCGCCACCCGGGTGGTGCCGGTGGCCGACATTCCGGACGGCTGGCAGGGGCTGGACATCGGTCCGGCGACCCGGTCCCGGTTCGCCGAGGTGCTCGGCGCGGCGCGCACGGTGTTCTGGAACGGCCCGATGGGGGTGTTCGAGATGGCCCCGTTCGCCGCCGGCACCCGCGCCGTGGCGCAGGCCATCGCCGACTCCAGCGCGTTCTCCGTGGTGGGCGGCGGCGACTCGGCCGCCGCCGTGCGCCAGTTGGGCATCGACGAGTCCGGCTTCACCCACATCTCCACCGGGGGCGGCGCCTCGCTGGAGTTCCTGGAGGGTGCCGGGACCGGCACCGTACTCCCCGGCATCGCCGTACTGGAGAGCTGACATGGCACGCAAGACCGTCCAGCCGCGACCCGAGGGACGCCAACTACTGATCGCCGGCAACTGGAAGATGCACCTGAACCACCTCGAGGCCATCGCCCTGGTGCAGAAGATCGCGTTCACGCTGCCGGAGAAGTACCTGGCCCGGGTGGAGGTGGCGGTGCTGCCGCCGTTCACCGCGCTGCGGTCGGTGCAGACCCTGGTGGACGGCGACAAGCTGCCGCTGGCCTACGGGGCGCAGGACCTGTCGCCATACGACTCCGGCGCCTACACCGGGGAGATCTCCGGGGCCATGCTGGCCAAGCTGGGCTGCACCTATGTGGTGGTGGGGCACTCCGAGCGCCGGGAGTACCACGACGAGTCCGACGAGGTGGTGGCCGCCAAGGTGGCCGCGGCGTTCCGGCACGACCTGCGCCCCATCCTGTGTGTGGGGGAGGGCCTGGAGGTGCGGGAGCGGCAGGCGCATTGTGTGCATGCCGTCGACCAGATGCAGGAAGCCCTGGCGTCGGTGACGAAGGAGCAGGCGGCGGACCTGGTGCTGGCCTACGAGCCGGTGTGGGCGATCGGCACCGGGCGGGTCGCCACCCCGGACGACGCGCAGGAGGTGTGCGCCGCGCTGCGCGCAGCCCTGGCCGAGAAATTCTCCGCGGAGACCGCGGCCCGGGTGCGCATCCTGTACGGCGGATCGGTGAAGGCGTCCAACGTCGCCGAGATCACCGCCCAGCCCGACGTGGACGGAGCCCTGGTGGGCGGTGCGTCACTGGACGGGACCGAATTCGCCACCCTGGCCGCCAACGCCGTCGGGGTGCTGGCCTGATCGCCTGTAGACTGGCCCGCTGGACCGTCAGCGGTGCCGCCACCGAATGTGGGTGGCTCCCGACCCGAACGCTTAGGCAGACATGAAACTGTTCCTGGACATCCTGCTGGTGCTCACCAGCCTGGCCCTGATGGCGCTGATCCTGCTGCACAAGGGCAAGGGCGGCGGGCTGTCCTCGTTGTTCGGTGGCGGTATGCAGTCGTCGCTGTCCGGGTCCAGCGTGGTGGAGAAGAACCTGGACCGGATCACGCTGTTCGTGGCGCTGGTCTGGCTGGTGTCCATCATCGGCGTGGGGCTGATCATCAAGGTCGGCGCCTAACCCGCCCCAGGGCATTCCCTTCCTGCTTCCCGCTGCCCCTTTCTCCGCCCGCTTTCTTGCGCGCGCCCCGAGGCCCCTGCTGCTGACCGCACCCCGGTCTTTCCCGGACCGTAAGCCGAGCGACCACGTAGGAAATCGCACCTCGTTGCAGGTACCTGGAGCATTTGCGCAGGTGGCGGCCCGCCGAACCTCATCGAGGTGCGACTTTCTACCGCCCTGGCCGTCCCCGTCCCTCACCGCCCTGGCCGTCCCCGTCCCCGTCCCCGTCCTCGGCGATGCGAGCGCGTGCCGGCTGCGGCGTCAGTCTGGGTAGTTGAGTATCCGGGGTGTTGCCCAGGGTGT
>DASSTH010000363.1:0-8663 GCA_035708025.1 Nakamurella sp.
TGGGCATACCCGCGCAGCGCTCCGCGTCCACCGCCGAGAACACCCACGCCCCCGCGGCTCCGTCACCGGACCCGGTGCATCCCGCGGCACCGGGTGTGTCGACGCGTGCGCCGCTCACCCCGGTACCGGCTGCGGCATTCCCGGGACCGGACGAGATGCCCGAAGCGGTGTTCTCGGCGGCTCCGTCACCGGACCCGGTGCAGCCTGCGGCGTCGGGTGCGGCGACGCGTGCGCCACTCACCCCGTCACCGCCTACTGGCCTTCCCCGACCGGTCATGACACGAACGTACGACGGGGGTACGACAACGACCCCGTGGACAGTGCTGCGTCGAGGCGACCGAAGATCACGAGTTCATAACGATCGCATCGGCAACCCACTCGAACCGTCGCGGGGCGATCCGGGGCACCGCGGACTCGGGGCAATGGTCGGCATGGGTGGCCGTCGTCGGACCGACCTGCGGGGAATCATCGCTGCGGCAGGAGGGTTGCCCCTGCAATGACGGGCGTGACGGTGCAGTATCTCGGTGGACCGACGGCGCTGATCGAGGTAGCCGGATTGCGGCTGCTCACCGACCCGACGTTCGACCCGCCCGGCGACTATCCCATCGGCTCTCGCAGCCTGACCAAGACCATCGGGCCGGTATTCGGCCCGGGAGATATCGGTGACGTGGATGCCGTACTGCTCTCGCACGACCAGCACCCGGACAACCTCGATCGCAAGGGCCGCGCGCTGCTCGACCGAGTACCGCTGACGCTGTCCACGCCGTCCGCCGCCGGCCGGATCGGCGGCGCCGTGCGAGGGCTCTCTCCCTGGGAGCACACCGATCTCGCGCGACCGGACGGCGGGACGCTCCGGGTCACCGCGGTGCCGGCCCGGCATGGACCGCCCGGATGCGAACCGATGACCGGTGAGGTGACCGGCTTCGTGCTGCACGGCCAGCACGTTCCGACCGTCTACATCGGCGGCGACAACGCGGCGGACGAACACGTGGAGTCCGTTGCGGAGAGGTTCCGCCCGGTGGACCTGGCACTGCTGTTCGCCGGGGCCGCGCGCACGGCACTGATGGATGGTGCGCCGCTGACCCTGACCAGCGAGCAGGCGGCCCGGGCCGCGCGCACGCTCGGTGCCCGCCGGGTGATCCCGCTGCACTTCGAGGGTTGGGCGCACTTCAGTGAGGGCAGGCAGAGCCTGCTCGACGCGTTCGCCGCGGCCGGACTCACCGAGCGGGTGACACTGCTGGAGCTGGGCGCGCAGGTCGTGGCGTGACCGGCCCGCGGGGATGATCAGCCCTTCACCGCACCCAGTGTGAAGCCCTGGATGAACCGGCGCAGGAACAGGTTGTAGACCAGGGCGACCGGGATCGCCACGACCATGGCCGAGGCCATCAGCGACTGCCAGAACAGCACATCGCCCTTGATCAGGTAGGTGGGCACCCCCACGCTGATCGTGGTGCGGTCCGGGCTGGAGGTGAAGGACAGCGCGTAAATGAAGTCCTGCATGGTGAGCGTGAAGGTGAACACCACGACGGTGAAGATGCCCGGCATCACCAGCGGCAGCACGGTCCGCACCATGGCGCCGAGCCGGCTGTAGCCGTCCACCTGGGCCTGCTCCTCGATGTCCGGCGGCACCGACCGGAAGAAGCCCACCAGCAGCCAGACCGACAGCGGGATGGTGAATCCCGGGTAGACGAGCACCAGGGACCAGATGGTGTTCTGCAGGCCGAGCACCGCCACCAGCCGGGACAGCGGCAGGAACAGCAGGGTCGGGGGCACCAGGTAGACCGCGAAGATCGCGATCGCGGCCGGCACGCCCCACCGGCCGGTCAGCCGGGCCAGCGCATAGGCGGCGGGCACGCTGAGCACCAGGGTGATGGCCACGGTGCACACGCCGATGATCACGTTGTTGACGATGAACGTCACGAACGGTGTGGTGGTGAACAGGTCGGTGATGTGCTCCACGGTCGGGGCGGCGGTGAACTCGAACGGGTTCTTGCCCGAGGTGTACAGGTCCGAGTCCTGCCGGAACATGGTGATGGTGGCCCACAGGAACGGAAAACCGCAGAACACCGCGAAGAACAGCGCCAGCAGGTAGATCCCGACCCGCCCGCGGACGGTGCGCCACAGGGCACTGCGGTGACGGGTCGTCCGCTCCTCGTCCAGCCGTGGTCGTGCGGCGACGGGCCGGCCGACGGCCATCAGCGTGCCCCCAGCCGGGCGGACCAGCGCAGCGTCACCACGGCCATGATCAGCAGTACCGGGAACATGAACAGCGCGTCGGCGGCCCCACCGGACAGGTTGCCGCCGTTGATGCCCTTGTAGAACGCCAGGCTGGCCAGTACCTGGGTGGCGTTCGCCGGCCCGCCGCCGGTGAGCACGAACACCACAGTCATGTCGGTGAAGGTGAACACGATGCCGAACAGCACCGCGACCAGGATCACCGGTGCTATCAACGGGATCTCGATGCCGAACAGCCGGCGCCAGAATCCCGCGCCGTCGACCTGCGCCTGCTCGTGCACGTCGTGCGGGATGGAGGTGAGCCCTGCCAACACGATGATGGTGGCCAGCGGCAGCACCCGCCAGGTCTGCACCGCGATCACCGACCCCATGGCGAGGCCGTCGTGACCGAGCATGTTCAGGTGTTCGCCGGGTCCGATCACGCCCAGCCCGCGGGCGAACCAGTCGAACGGGGTGAAGATCGAGTCCAGCATCCACAGCCAGATGATGGTGCCCAGCGCGACCGGCGTGGTCCACGGCATCAGGACGATGAAGCGCAGGAACCATCGGCCGCGGAACCGGGAGCGCAGCAGCATGGCCAGCACCGTGCACAACACCACCACCAGCGCCTGGGACACCCCGGTGATGATGAAGGTGTTGGCCAGCACCTTCGGGAACTGCGGATCGGACACCGCCTGGGCGAACGTGGTGAATCCGACCAGGTCGAACCGGTTGCTGCCCACCGTGACGTCGCTGAACGCGTACATGATCGCCAACACCAGCGGATATCCGACCACGGCGACCAGGTATACGACCGCCGGGAGCAACAGCAGCGGTCCCAGGACCCCTTTGCGGTCCAACAGGTATCGGCGCCGGCGAGCGGAAGCGGCCCCCGGCCCGGCGGACTCCGTCACGGCGGTCTCGGTCACGGCGGACCCGGAATGCCGGCCGGCTCGATGCGTTCGCCGGAGTCCGCCTGGAAGTAGCGCAGCCGATCGGCGGCCACCACGTACCGCTCCTGCCGGCCCAGCGACACGGTCGCGGAGATCGTCGACGGCAGTTTGGCGATCACCTTCGCCTCCGGGTCGAGCGCCGGGATGGTGCCGTACACGTAACGATCCGACCCCAGGTTCTCCATCCGGCTGACCTCGAAGTCGCACTCCAGCTGTCCCGGGCGCTCACCGACCGCGGACAGCGGCAGCAGGTGCTCGGGCCGGAACCCCAGCATCCGGTCCCCGGTGCGCAACAGGTTCATCGGAGGGGTTCCGACGAAGGTGGCCACGAACGTGTTCGCCGGGTCGTCGTAGATCTCCTCGGGACGGCCGATCTGCTGCACCCGCCCGGCATTGAGTACCGCGATCCGGTCGCCCAGGCCCATCGCCTCCACCTGATCGTGCGTGACGTAGATGGTGGTGATGCCCAGCCGCTCCTGGAACTGGCGCAACTCGTCCCGCGCGGTGGTGCGCAATTTCGCGTCCAGGTTGGACAGCGGCTCGTCGAACAGGAACACCTGCGGCTTGCGCACCAGCGCACGGGCCAGCGCCACCCGCTGCCGCTCACCGCCGGACAGTTGCCGCGGTCGGCGCTCCAGCAGCGGCTCGATGCCCAACGTGTGCGCGGCCCAGTTCACCAGTTCCGCCCACTCCTGCTTGGGGATGCGGGCGGCGGCGAGCGGGAACACGATGTTCTTGCGGACCGTCTTGTGCGGGTAGAGCGCGTAACTCTGGAACACCATGGCGATCTGGCGGGCACGCGGCGGCAGATCGGTCACCACGTGCCCGCCGATCACGATGTCGCCCGCGGTGGGCCGCTCCAGCCCGGCGATCATCCGCAACAGGGTGGTCTTGCCGCAGCCCGACGGCCCCAGCAGCACCAGGTACTCGCCCTCCGTGGTGGTCAGGTCGATGCCGTCCACCGCGGTGTGGCCCGCGAACTCCTTGCGCAGCCCGCGAGTTTCGACGATCGCCATGCGCCACCCCGTCCCCGTGCTACTTGGTGCCGCCGACCAGCCCCTGCTTGCGCCACTTGTCGAAGATGGTCACGCACTGGTCGTGGGCCTGTTTGACGGCATCGGCCGCCGACGCCTTGCCGTTCGCCACGTTGGCCATCATCGTCGGGAACAGGTTGGCGTCGAAGATCTCGCCCACCGCCGGGTTGGCCGGACCGGGATACCCCACGTTGGTCGTCCAGTCCTGCGAGGTGGCAAGCAGTTTCAACTTGTCCGCCGGCTTGGACTTGAAGGGATCGCTGTCCAGCCAGCCAGGGATGTCGCTCTTGGCCGGCGTGTTGGTGAACGACGGGAAGTCGTACAGCTCGGAGTTCTGCACCGAATCCTTGGCCTGCCCCACCAGATCCAGCAGGAACTGCTTGCACTCGTCGACGTTCTGCGCCCAGTTCGGGATCATGTAGCAGCGCACCACGTGCTGGCTGGCCAGCCCCTGGCCGCCCGGCCCCTTCAGCGCTGGGGTGAAGAAGATGTCGTCGGCGATGTCCGGTTTGGAGTCCTGCGCGCTGCGGTAGGCCGAGATCGAGTTCAGCACGTAGGACAACTCGCCGGCGATCAGCCCCTGATTGTTCGATGCCGCCGTCCAACTGAACACCTCGGCGCTCATGGCCTGCTTGTACAGCTTGGCCATGTACTCCACGGCTTGCACGGTCTCCGGGGAGTTGAGCGTGACGTTCTCGTCCTTGTCCTGCAGCGTGCCGCCGAAGGACCAGATCAGTGCGCGGGCCGCCATGTTGGAGTCGACCTCGGCCGACATGCCGATCCCCATCCGGACGTTCTTCTGCTGCTTGATCGCCGTCCCCCCGGTCAGCAACTCGTCCCAGGTGGACGGGCCGTTCGGCATGTCCACGGACTGCCACAACGACTTGCGGTAATCGCCCGGGTCGGGGGTCCAGGTGTGGCAGAAGCCGTAGTAGTGATCGGTGTGCGGGTTGTAGCTGGACAGCTTGCAGAAGTCGATCAGGTCGCCGTACTTGTCGGTGGCCTGCTTCACCAGGTCGGACAGGTCGTGCACGCTCGGCTCGTAGGCGGACGGCGGCACGATCCACTCGATCAGGTCGTGCCCGGACTTGGCCGCGAACTGGCCGGCCGTCTTGGCGGGCAGATCCGCCTGGTTGATGTGGTCGACGACCACCGTCACGCCGTTCTTCTCGCCCCAACTCTTGGCCCACGGGTCGAACCAGGAGTCGTACTTGGGGACGAAATGGCTCCACAGCAGGATCTTGATCGTCTTGTTCCCGCCGCCACCGCCGGAGGTGCCACCCCCGCTACCGCCGGACGTGCCGCCCGCCCCGCCGGATCCGCCGGCCGCACCGCTGCTCGCACCGGATCCGCCGCCACCTCCGACGCAACTGGTGAGCAGGCTTCCGCCACCCACCGCCGCGGCCGCTGCCAGCCCGCCGGCGATCAGGAACCGCCGACGCGGAACCAGTAGCCCTCCTCCGGATCCGGAGAACTCGGCGGATCCGGCGGACGGGGCGGTCGATCGATCATCGGAACGCGTCATCGCACAGCCTCCTCGCAGCCCGGCGAGGCGGGTTTCCAGCCCCCGTCTGTCAGGCGAACCCTCGGTTGGTGGTCGAGAGCCCGTGCCGTTGCTGGTGGCCGCCGGTGGTCACCAGGAGTGCGAGCACTCGGCGCAGACGAGTATCGGCCGTGCGGCCGGATCGCGCACTTCGATCTTGTTCGGGTCCCGGCGCGATGCCGGGGGCGCCCGTGGCGGTGACTACGCTGCCGGGGTGTGGCAGCACTGATCGCTCCCAGCATCCTGTCCGCCGACTTCGCCCGGCTGGCCGAGGAGGCCGCGGCAGTGCGCGGAGCCGATTGGCTGCACGTGGACGTGATGGACAACCACTTCGTGCCGAACCTGACCATCGGCCTGCCGGTGGTCACCGCGCTGCGACGGGCCACCGACATCCCGCTGGACTGTCACTTAATGATCACGGATCCGGATCGCTGGGCGATCGGCTACGCGGAGGCCGGCGCGCACAACGTGACGGTGCACGCGGAGGCCGTCGCCGAACCGGTCAGTCTGGCGATGGATCTGCGGGCCGCCGGGGCGATGGCCGGGCTGTCCCTGAAACCGGGCACCGACCTAGACGACTGGACCGCCGTGCTGCGCAGCTACGACACCCTGTTGATCATGACGGTGGAGCCCGGCTTCGGCGGTCAGGACTTCATGACCGCCATGTTGGACAAGGTGCGCCGGGCCCGGCGGATGGTGGACACCGGTCACCTGCGGGTGCTCGTGCAGGTGGATGGCGGTATCAACGCGGACACCATCGCGGCCGCCGCCGAGGCCGGGGCCGACTGCTTCGTGGCCGGTTCGGCGGTCTACGGCGCCGACGATCCGGCCGCCGCGGTGACGGCCCTCCGACGGCTGGCCGAGGCGGCGCGCGGCTGAGTCGTCGCCGGCCATCCGCGCGGGCCATTCCGCGCCGGCCATCCCGGCGGGTCGCAGCCGCGGGCGCCGCCCGTGGAATGCCGCCGGCCGCTCGGGCGTTGCCGCCGGTGGTCCGGGCATGGTCCCGGCCACATCCGGACGGCACCTCCGTCGGGGTGGGGGAGGATGGAGACGCACGGCCGGCGGCGGCCGCGCGGAAGGAAGGCGCATGTTCACCGGAATCGTCGAGGAGCTCGGCGAGATCGTGGCCCTGGAGTTGGCACCGGACTCGTCGGACGCGACCGTCACCGTGCGGGGGCGCAGGGTGACCGGCGATGCCGCACGCGGCGATTCGATCGCGGTCAGTGGAATCTGCCTGACGGTGGTCGACAGCGGTGACGAGCGGTTCACGGCGCAGTTGATGCACGAGACGTTGCTGCGCACCACGGCCGAGGGCTGGGAGGCCGGCGTCCCGGTGAACCTGGAACGGTCCGTCACCCCCACCACGCGACTGGGTGGGCACCTGGTGCAGGGACACGTCGACGGCGTGGGGACGGTGGTGTCCCGCACACCGCACGCCGGCTACGACGAGTTGGCCATCCGGACGTCCGCCGACGTCGGCCGCTACCTGGCCGCCAAGGGGGCGGTGGCGGTGGACGGCGTGTCGCTCACCGTGATCGACGTCACCGACGACCCGGACGGCACGACCTTCACGCTGGGGATCATCCCGGAGACGAGGGCCGTCACCACGCTGGGCAGCCTGGCGGCCGGTGACGGCGTGAACATCGAAGCGGACGTGATGGCGAAGTACGCCGAGCGGTTGCTGGCGCACCGAGTGGGGGCACCGTGAGCAAGGCCGGAGCGAAGCAGAGAAGGACGATGGTGGCCGAATCGAACGCGAGGGCGGGTCGGCGACGTTCCCCCAGTGTGAAGCACCAGACCCTCACCCGCGATGCCGACCCGGTAGCCGTGTTGCCCGGTACCCTCGCCCCCGATCGGGAACGGACGTCGTCCGGGTTCGACACCATCCCGACCGCGATCGAGCAGATCGCCGCCGGCCGACCGATCATCGTGATCGACGACGAGGACCGCGAGAACGAGGGCGACCTGATCGTCGCCGCCGAACTGGTGACGCCCGAGATCATCGCCTTCATGCGGCGCTACACCTCCGGCTACATCTGCGTGCCGATCACCGAGGCGGACGCCGACCGGCTGGACCTGCCGCCGATGTTCCGGGTGAACCAAGACCGGCGCGGCACCGCCTACACCGTCACCGTGGACGCACGGGAAGGCGTGAGCACCGGCATCTCGGCGACCGACCGGGCGCACACCATCCGGCTGCTCGCCGATCCCGCGACCACCGAGGCGGACCTGTCCCGCCCCGGGCACGTGGTGCCGTTGCGCGCCAAGGACGGTGGCGTGCTGCGCCGTCCCGGGCACACCGAGGCGGCCGTCGACCTGGCCCGCATGGCCGGGCTGCACCCCGCCGGCGTGCTGTGCGAGATCGTCTCGGAGAAGGACCCGACCACCATGGCCCGCGCCGACGAACTGCGGGTGTTCGCCGCCGAGCACGGCATCGCCATCATCACCATCGCGGACCTGATCGCCTACCGGCGACGCTTCGAGAAGCTGGTGCACCGGGAGGCCGAGGCCCGGGTCCCGCTGGCCTGCGGCGAGTTCACCGCCATCGGCTACCGCAGCACCTACGACGAGCGCGAGCACATCGCCTTCGTCTACGGCGACATCGGCGACGGGCAGGACGTGCTGATCCGCATGCACTCGGAGTGCCTGACCGGCGACGTCTTCGGGTCGCTGCGCTGCGACTGCGGTCCGCAACTGCAGGCGTCGCTGGAGGCGGTGGCGGCCGAGGGTCGCGGTGCCGTGGTGTACATCCGGGGACACGAGGGCCGCGGCATCGGGCTGATGCACAAGCTGCAGGCCTACCAGCTGCAGGACGCCGGCGCCGACACCTACCAGGCCAACCTGGACCTGGGGCTGCCCGCGGACGCCCGGGACTACGGCACCGGGGCGCAGATCCTGGTGGACCTGGGGGTGCGCACC
>DASSTH010000364.1:0-5370 GCA_035708025.1 Nakamurella sp.
TGATCTCGCTGCGCTGATCAAATGTGCGAAAAATCCCGGCAAATCGGTCGGATCGCCGACATCTGATCAGCGCAGGCGAAGAGCGGTCCCTGGCCCGCCACGACGGCCCTGGCCCGACCCCACGACGGCCCCGGCCCGACCCCGCCCGGGAACGTCAGTCGCCGGCCGGCGCCAAGGTGTACATCCAGCCGTGCTTGTCCGGCGCCGTGCCGTGCTGGATCGAGGTCAGCGCCGCACGCAGCCGCATCGTCACCGCACCCGGCTCCCCCGTGCCGATGGTGAACCCGCCGTCCGCGTGCCGCACCGCGCCGACCGGGGTCAGCACGGCCGCGGTGCCGCAGCCGAAGACCTCCGTCATCTCCCCGCTGTCCACCGCCTTGGCCCACTCGTCGGTGGATATCCGCCGCTCGGTCGCCAGGTAGCCCAGGTCCCGGGCGATGTGCAGGACCGAATCCCGGGTGATCCCGGGCAGCAGCGATCCGTTCAGCTCCGGCGTGACGATCTCCACGGCACCGGCCTGCGGCGACCCGAACACGAAGCACAGGTTGTTGGTGCCCATCTCCTCCACCCAGCGCCGCTCCACCGCGTCCAGCCAAACCACCTGGTCGCAGCCCTGGGCGGCCGCCTCGGCCTGCGCGAGCAGGGAGGCCGCGTAGTTGCCGCCGGTCTTGGCGGCGCCGGTCCCGCCGGGTGCGGCGCGCACGTACTCGGTGGACAGCCAGACCGTGACGCCCGCCGCCCCGCGGGCGAAGTAAATGCCGGCCGGTGACGCGATCAGGCAGTAGGTGACCTTCGATGCCGGCCGCACGCCCAGACCGACCTCGGAGGCGAACATGAACGGCCGTAGGTACAGCGAGGTCTCCGGAGCGGTCGGCACCCAGGCCCGGTCCACCGTGACCAACTCGCGCAGGGACTCCAGGAACAGCTCGTCGGGCAGCTCCGGCATCGCCAGGCGGCGGGCGGACTGCCGGAACCGTGCGGCGTTGGCCTCCGGGCGGAACGCGGCGACCGACCCGTCGGGCTGGTGGTAGGCCTTCAGTCCCTCGAAGATCTCCTGCCCGTAGTGCAGCACCATCATCGCCGGGTCCACGGTGAACGGGGCGTACGGCACCACCCGGGCGTCGTGCCAGCCGGCGTCGGCGTCCCAGTCGATCAGCACCATGTGGTCGGTGAAGTACCGCCCGAATCCGGGTGCCGCCAGGATCTCGGCCAGCCGGTCGGGCGGGGTGGGGTGCGAGGTCAGGGTCCGGGTGAACATGCTGGCAGGCTCCTCGATGCGGCCGGGCGGTGCTGGTGCGGTCGCGCGGACCGCGGGTCACATGCTCGCTGCGGTACCCCCACGGTAGCGCGAACGGTTGGACGACCGACAGTCGGGGGTCCTGCGTTCTGCCCAGGGGTGAGCCGGCGCAGTGCCCCTGCGGATCGGCCGGTCGCTGGCGGGCGACCCGGAACGGTCGCGTGGCCTCGTGCTGGGCGCTACCCCGCCGGCTGAAGGTGTAGGTGGACGTGGACGCCCTCGGCCGGCGACGACCAGGCGGTAGGTGCCGGCGTCAGCGCTCGATCAGCGTCACGTCGAAGGAGTACATCTCCGGCCGGTAGACGTGGCTGCCGTACTCGACCGCGCGTCCGATGTCGTCGAAGGCGGTGCGCTGCATGGTCAGCAGCGGGCTGCCCGCCTTCTCCTTGAGCAGTTCGCCCTCCTGCGGGGTGGCCGGCCGGGCGCCGATCCGCTGGTGGGCGATCCGAATGTGCACGCCCTTGCGGCGCAACAGGTCGTACAGCCCGCCGGCGGCAAGCTGGTCCCGGTCGGTGATGCCGAGTTCGGTGGGCAGGAAGTTGACCATCACGGCCAGCGGCTGCCCGCCGGTCAGCCGCAGCCGATCCAGCCGGGTGACCTCGGTGCCCGCGGTGATGCCCAGTTGGGTGGCGACGTGGTCGGGAGCCGGCTCGGTCCCCAGGTGCAGCACCGTGGTGGACGGCTCCCGGCCGCTGCGGCGCAGGTCGTCGTACAGGCTGGTCAGCTCCACGCTGCGGCGCACCTGACCCTGCACCACCTGGGTGCCGACCCCGCGCTTGCGCACCAGCAGGCCCTTGTCGACCAGTTCCTGGATGGCCCGCCGCATCGTCGGCCGGGACAGCCCGAGCGCCTCGGCCAGCAGGATCTCGTTGTCCAGCCGCTCCCCCACCTCCAGGGCGCCGTCCAGGATCGCCCGCTCGATCTGGGTGGCGGCCTGGAAGTACAGCGGCACCGGCGAGGAGCGGTCGATCTCGACGGGCAGTGGCTTCACGTCCGGCTCCTCGTGTCGTCCGCACCCCGGCGTTCGCCCGGAGCGACGCCGGATGTTGGATCGGCGTGCACAGAGCGTAACGCGAAACCGGTCCGTTGTTAGGCTTGTCCTGACATAGCGACATAGTGTCTACTGGGCTGACTCGAACCACACAGGAAGACCCACCACATGAACGCGCCGGACCGCGCCGATCCGAACGTCCAGCAGCCCCGCGCGGCCCGGCGGCAGGATGCCGCCACCGCCCCGCTGGATGTGATCACCATGGGCCGTTCCGGGGTGGACATCTACCCCGCCCAGGTCGGCCGCCACCTGGAGGACGTGGACTCGTTCGTCAAGTTCGTGGGTGGCTCGCCGACCAACGTGGCGGTGGCGGCCGCCCGGCTGGGCCGGCGGGTGGCACTGGTGACGGGCGTCGGGAACGACCCGTTCGGCCGGTACGTGCGCCGCGAGCTCACCGGGTTCGGGGTGGACACCTCGATGATCGTCACCGTCGACACCGCCCCCACCCCGGTCACCTTCTGCGAGATCTTCCCCCCGGACGACTTCCCCATCTACTTCCACCGGCACCCGGCCGCCCCGGACCTGCAGATCCGTCCGGAGGACCTGGACCTGCCGGCCGTCGCCGCGGCCGGCGTGTTCTGGATCAGCGTCACTGGACTGTCCGCCCAACCGAGCCGGTCGGCGCATCACGCCGCGCTGCGCGCCCGCGGCCGGGCCCGGTTCACCGTGCTGGACCTGGACTACCGGCCGACGCTGTGGACCTCCGAGACCGACGCCAGCGCCGAGGTGCAGGCCGTGCTGCCGCAGGTGGACGTGGCGGTGGGCAACCTGGAGGAGTGCCGGGTCGCGCTCGGCTCGGCCGGACCGGTGGACCCGGACGACGCCGCAGACCGGTTGCTGGCCGCCGGGGTATCGCTGGCCGTGGTGAAGCAGGGGCCGGCCGGGGTGCTGGCGGCCACCACCGGCGAGCGGGTGCGGGTACCGGCCTTCCCGGTGGACGTGGTGAACGGGCTGGGCGCCGGTGACGGGTTCGGCGGGGCGCTGTGCCACGGGCTGCTGGCCGGGTGGCCGCTGGACGAGGTGATGTCGTTCGCCGGCGCGGCCGGGGCGATCGTGGCGGGCCGGCTGGGCTGCTCGGTGGCGATGCCGACGGCGGACGAGGTGGCGGCGATCCGGGCCGCCGCCGGGAAGGCCCGGGTGGCGCCGTGACGGCCCAGCTGTCCGATCACCGGCAGGCGTTCGCCGAACTCCGGCACACCCGTGCGTTCGACCCCGGGGCCGTCGAACGGGCGGCCGCCAGCAGGCCGCGCCGCCCGCTGCTCGGGCCGCAGGGCACGCTGCTGATCATCGCGGCCGACCACCCCGCGCGGGCCGCGCTGTCCGTGGGATCCAGGCCCCGCGCGATGGCCGACCGCTACTCGCTGCTGGAGCGCCTGCTGGTGTGCCTGGCCCATCCGCGGGTGGACGGCGTGCTGGCCACCGCCGACCTGATCGACGACCTGCTGCTGCTCGGCGCGCTGGACCATCGGCTGGCGATCGGCTCGATGAACCGCGGCGGGTTGGCCGGTTCGGTCTTCGAGCTGGACGACCGGATCACCGGCTACGACACCGCGTCGCTGGTGGATCAGCACCTGGACGGCGGCAAGATGCTGTGCCGCATCGATCCGGACGACCCGGGCACGGTGCGCACGCTGCAGACCGCCGGGCAGGCGGTCACCGCGCTGGCCGGGGCCGGCCTGATGGCGATGCTGGAACCGTTCTGGTCCACCCGCAACGCCGACGGGCGGGTGGTGAACGACCTGTCGGCCGAGGCGGTGATCAAGGCGGTGTCGGTCGCCTCCGGCCTGGGCGGGCGCTCCTCGCACACCTGGCTCAAGCTGCCGGTGGTGGACGGCATGGATGCGGTGATGGAGGCCACCACGCTGCCCACGGTGATCCTGGGCGGCGACGGCAACGGATCCACCGAGGAACGGGTGGACAGCTGGGGACGGGCCCTGGCGCTGCCGGGGGTCCGCGGTCTGGTGGTGGGCCGGGCGCTGCTGTATCCGCCGGACGACGACGTGGCCGGTGCGGTCGCGGCCGCCGCCGACCTGCTGGGATGACCCCGGTGACCCTGGTGTCCCCACCGTGCTGGCGCATCCGGTTGCGGCGCCTGCACATGGGGCGCCTGCCGATGCGTCCTGCGGATTGCGTGTTATTGCGCGCACTGTGCAGGACGCAACGAGCCACGACGCAACGAGCGATGCGGAGGAGGTGCAATGACGGACGAGCCGTGGATCGTGCGCTCGGGTGACGCCCCGGACGCACCCTTCGCGATGTCGGTGACTCCGGAGCGGGCCGGGTGGGTCTACAGCGGTCTGCGCATCCTGGACCTGGCGCCCGGGGCGTCCGCCGACTTCGACACCGGTGACGAGGAGATGCTGGTGGTGCCGCTGTCCGGAAGCGTGGACGTCCACGTGCACGGCCCCACCGGAGCTCCCGGATCCTCGGCCGGGTCGCCGGATCCGGAAGCGTCGGGCGAGGCGACCATGCTGCTGCGGGGCCGGGAGAGCGTGTTCACCGGGCACACCGACCGGGCGTACCTACCCATCGGGTCGTCGGTACGGATGAGCAGCGCCGCCGGGGGCCGGTTCGCGCTGTGCACCGCGCGGGCCGAGCGCCGCTATCCCCCGTTGTACCTGGCCGCCGACCGGGTGGGATCGGCGCTGCGCGGCACCGGCCGGGTGTCCCGCCAGGTGGTGGACCTGGCCAACGCGGAGCTGTGCCCGGCGGACCGGCTGATCGTCTGCGAGGTGTACACCCCGGCGGGTGGCACCTCCTCCGCGCCCCCGCACAAGCACGACGCCGCCGGCCCGGCCGAGACCGAGCTGGAGGAGATCTATTACTTCGAGCTGTCCGGGTCGGGCGCCTCCGGCGGTGACGGTTCCGCCGGGGCCAGGCACGCCACCACGGCGTCGGACGAACGGCGGATCGCCGTGGACACCATCGTGCGCTCCGGCGATGTGGCGCTGGTGCCCTACGGCTGGCACGGGCCGACCACCGCGCCCGGCAATGCCGACCTGTACTACCTCAACGTGATGGC
>DASSTH010000365.1:0-5811 GCA_035708025.1 Nakamurella sp.
GATCCCGCTGGACGGGAGCGCCTTCGTCACCCGGCTCGGCCCGCCCTTGACCGAGGAGTTCGCCAGGTACGGCGTGTTCGGCGAGGCCGCCGACGCCCTGGTGGCCCGCTACCGGGAGCTGTACGCCGAGATCGTGATCCCCTCCACCGTGGCCATGCCGGGCGCGGTCGACGCGGTCCGGAGCGTCACCGACCGGGGTGGTTCGGTGCTGGTGGTGTCCGCCAAGTTCGCCCCGCACGTGCGCTCGCACCTGCGCGCGCTGGACATCGAGGTGTCCGCCGTGGTCGGGGAGCTGTGGTCCACCGGGAAGGCCCAGGCACTGGTGGAGCACGGTGCCGAGGTCTATGTCGGCGACCACGTGGGCGACATTGCCGGGGCCCGGGCGGCCGATGCGCTGGCGGTCGGGGTGGCCAGCGGACCGATGTCGGAGACGGAGTTGGCGCAGGCCGGCGCCGACGTGGTGCTGGACGACCTGACACAATTCGCCGGCTGGCTGGATTCCTACCTGCTGGCCACCGTGCACTGACCCCGGCCCGCTGCAGACGGCGCGGGTCCGCAGCGCGGCGACCGCGCGGTCCGGGGAGCGCCGGGTCAGTTCCCGCGGCGCGCCATCAGTCCCGGCTTCGCCGGGCCTCCAGGATGGTGCCGAGCAGGCCGAGGCCGAGCCCGATGGGGGCCAGCACGGTGATCAGGTGGATCCACCACGGCATGCTGCGGGAGCCGGAGGCGAACAGCGCGGCGTCCACCAGGATCGCCACCAGACCGACGGTGAAGACCACCATCGCGATCTTGTACAGCGGCCCGGCCTGGCGGCGGTTCTTGATCCGGCGCAGCGGCCGGACGCCGGACGGCCGGTCGTCCCGGGCCGCCGGGGGTCGGCGGGGGGCGGAGGCGGAGCCGGCGTCTGTCACGTCGGTCAGGATATCGGCCGCGGCGGATAACGCCGTGCCGGTGAGACCGGCGTCGCCAGTAGGCTGGTGAACCGCAGATGTGACGGTGCGGCGCGACGGGTCGCCCGCGGGAGGACAGGTGAGTGTGGTGCCGACCGGCAGGGTGAAGTGGTACGACGCGGACAAGGGCTTCGGCTTCATCGCCCAGGACGGCGGCGAGGACGTGCACGTGCGGGCGTCCGCGCTGCCCGCCGGGGTGACCACCCTCAAGCCGGGGCAGAAGGTGGATTTCGGGGTGGCCGACGGCCGCCGGGGTCCGCAGGCCCTGCAGGTCCGGCTGGTGGAGGCACCGCCGTCGGTTGCCGCGGCCACCCGCCGGCCCGCCGAGGAGTTGCACGGCCTGGTGGACGACATGATCAAGCTGCTGGAATCCAAGGCGCTGCCGGAATTGCGCCGCGGGCGGTACCCGGAGCGGGCCGCCTCGAACCGGATCGCGGACGTGCTGCGGGCGGTGGCGGCCGAGTTCGACGTGTGACGCCTGCCGGGTCGCGTCAGGCGGGATCGATCACCAGCACCCAGGTGCGCACGGCGGGGAACTCCACGCCACCGCCGGGGGCCTGCGCGGCGATCAGGCTTTGCACCTCCAGCCGGGTGAGCTGGGCCCCGGCCGGCGGCTGCAGGTGGTAGGAGAACTGTTGCCCGGCAGCGAATACCGGGCTGCGGTCGGCCTGCTTCGCACCGGCCTTGTCCTGGTAGGCGAAGGCGATCACCCACGGGGTGTCGCCGACGGCCTTGGGCACGCTCACATCGACCGGGGTGCCGGGGGCGAGCTGCAGGTGCGGCGCGCCCTCGTCGGTCTCGCCGCCGCTGCAGGTCAACTCCCGCGGGGCGGAGGATCGGGTGGCCGCCGTGGTGCTCGTGCCGGCCGAGCCGGTCGACGAGGAACTCGGGCCGGCCGAGCCGGTCGACGAGGAGCAGGACAGGGCGACCGGCAGCGTCACCGTCACCGGCCCCGCCGTCACCGTCACCGCCGACACGTCGGATCCGCCGCCGGAACAGCCGGCCAGCGCCAGCACGGCCGCCATCAGGAGGGCGACCACGCCCCACCGGGCGCGCGACACGTCATCCGCGGCAGGGTGCCGCGGCCGGAACCGGGACATCACCGCGGGCGACCGGCCTTCCGGGCAGTCCGACGGGTCCCGCTGCGGGGGTCCGCGGACCCCCGGTCCCGCGCCGGCTGGGTGATCGACGGCCCGCCGCCCGCAGCCGGTGCAGGCCCCGCCAGTCGCGGAATCGGTGCGGTGTCGTGCCGCCGCCGGCGGCGGAACAGCGAGCGCACGCTGACGGCCGGCAGCAGGCTGTGTCCGATGCGCAGCGCGACGCACTGCGCGCCGCCCGCCAACAGCATCAGCCCCACGATGCCGAAGCCGACCATGTACACCGACTGCCCGCCCAGCGCCCACACACCGCCGATCAGCAGGCCGATTACCCCGCCGAACACCCAGCTCAGCTGCAGCACCGACTCGCTGCGGCCGAACGCCGACGCCCGGCTGACCTCCGGCAGGTGTTGCTGGATGGTCGAGTCCAGGCACACCTTGGCCAGCGACGAGGCGGTGGAACCGACCAGCGCCACCACTCCGGCGGTGATCAGGCCGGGGATCAGGAACGCCAGCAACACCGCGGCGATGACGCTGGCCAGGCAGACCAGTGCCACGGTCTGCGGTGCGCGCAGCGGCAGCCGCGCCCCCAGCGCGTTGCCCAGGAAGCCGCCCACCCCGGCCGCCGCTCCGACGGCGCCGAGCAGCAGCAGCTGCATCAGCCCGGCGTGGTCCGGTGGCGGCGGCACGGCCGTCCCGG
Organism: Nakamurella sp.; assembly: GCA_035708025.1. Classification (GTDB taxonomy): domain Bacteria; phylum Actinomycetota; class Actinomycetes; order Mycobacteriales; family Nakamurellaceae; genus Nakamurella. The sequence goes on from DASSTH010000365.1 coordinate 2,748, forward strand.
CCACCGGTGCGATCACCGAGCTGGACTGGTACTCGCTCTTGACCACGAACGCGATGAACAGCGCCAGGAACCCGGTCTCCACCCGGATGGTGCCGTTGGTCCACAACGTGCCGGCCACCTCGCGCGGCAGCACCCGGTGCCTGGCGCCATGCCCACCGTGCTCACCGTCTTCACCGCGCTCCCGGCGCTCACTGTGCCGGACCGGCACCTCGCCCTCGGTGGACTCCACCCAGCCAGGTATGCGCAGACACAGCCACCCGCCGACCAGCGCGACTGCAGTGGTGAAGCCCAGCGCGCCGGCGGATCCGACCAGCGCCGCGATGCCGGCCGCGATGCCGCCGGACACCCCGCCGGCGATCAGCCCGAACACGCTCAGCCGCGAGTTGGTCTTGACCAGCGTGATGGCCTCGGGAAGCACCCTGGGGGTGAGCGCGGCCTTGAGCACGCCGAACGACTTGGACAGCACCAGCATGCCGAGCGCACACGGGTAGATCACCCAGGAGTCGAACTTGATCGCCATGATCAGGGCCAGCAGTGCCCGGCCGAAGCTGGACGCCGCAAGCGCGATCCGCCGGCCGTTCTGCAGGCGGTCCAGCAGCGGCCCGATGAACGGGGCGATGATGGCGAACGGGGCCACCGTCAGCAGCAGGTACAACAGCACCTTGCCGGTCGACTCGGCCTTGGCGGCGGCGAAGAACAGCGTGTTGGCCAGCGCGACTGCCAGCGCCGCGTCCACCGCGTAGTTGCCCATCACGGCGTAGGTCAGGTGGGTCAGCCCGGAGCGGTCGGCGCCGTCGGCGCTCACCGCGCCGTGGAAGCGCTCGATGCCGCGGTGAGTGAGTTCGCGGCTGCGCAGCGCGGCGACCCGGGTGACGGTCAGCTTGCGGGGGGACCGGCCGCCCAACCCGGCGGGCGGCTCCGCGGGCGTCGGGTGATCATCCGGCTCCGGGGCGAACGGCTCCCGGTACGGCGGCAGGTGCGCGGTGTGCCGGCGCGGGTACCGCGACTCGTCGTCCTCCGGCCACGGCTCACCGCGACCATGGCCCGCCCGGCCCGAGCGGTCCGGATCCGGCGGCCGACGGCGGTCGCGATCGTCGTAGTCCTGATCATGGTCGTCGTCACCGCGGCGGTCGGCCCGCCGGTCTCGACGCGGCCGGTCGTCCCGATCGTCCCGGGGGTATGCCCGGTCGTCGCGGTAGCCGGACCCGTCCCGGTAGTCCTGCTGGTATCCCCGACCCTCTCGATACCCGGACCCATCCCGGAAGTCCGGGTCGTATCCCCGGTCGTCGCGGTACCCGGGCTCGTCCTGGTAGTACTCCCGGTCGTCGCGGTACCCGCGGTCATGCCCCTGCCGGTACCCGGAGTCGCCGGGATAGTCCCGGCCGCGGGGGAACTCCCGGCCGGCGGTCCCGCCGCGGCGACCCTCGGGCCGCCGGCGCTGGGCACCGTCCCGGTCGTCGAACCCGCGCGGGGGATCGACCGCGTCGTCCCGGTCGCCGGCGTAGCTGTCGTCACCGCGGGAGAAGCGGCGCTCCGGCACGCCGTCACCGGGGTATCCCCCGGGCGGCCCGGGATCGGCGCCCCGATAGCCGCCGCCACCACGAGGATCCCGCTCGGTCCGCCGGCCCGATGGCGGCGATCCGAACGGCGGGCCCGGCGGCGGCAGCGGGCGGCGACCCGCTCCGGGCAGGTTGGAGATCGGCGGCGGCTGCGGTACCCCGCCCGCGGGCGGCCGTCGCAACGCCGTCGTCTCGTTGGAAAGATCGCGGGAGGGATCGTGTGACGGATCGCTGGACGCATCGTCGAACGCAGCCTCATCCGGCCGCGGCCACACCGGCGGCCCTCCACCGGCAGGCCGGCGGGGCAGCGCCGTGGTGCGCTGCTCGTCGGCCGGGCCGACCGGGCCCGACGGGGTGTCCGTCACGCCCCTCATCCTGCCGCACCTGCGCGTCACTGGAAGGGTGGACGACCTCCCGGAAGCGAAGAATGTTCCGCTTCACCGGTGCGGCATCATGAACGGGTGATGGCGACGGACGACACCGACACCCCGACCGACCAGGACCCCGCGCAGCCGGAGCACCCGGTGGCGGTCGCGCTGGACGACGTGGCACTGGCCACCGCTCGCGCCGCGGCCGTCGACCAGGCCGGTGACGACACCCTGGTCGGCGATCCGGTGGATGCCTACGCCGAGGACGCGGTGGCGGTCACCGCCCGCTTCCAGGCCCCGCTGGCCGGCTACCGAGGTTGGCTGTGGTCGGTGACGATGGCGCTGCTGGACGCCGAACACCCGACGATCAGCGAGGTGGTGCTGCTGCCCGGGCCGGACGCGTTGCTGGCGCCGGCCTGGGTGCCGTGGGACCAGCGCATCCGCTCCGGCGACCTGGGCGTCGGCGACCTGCTGCCCGCCGCCCCGGACGATCCGCGGCTGGTGCCGGCGTACCTGCAGTCCGCCGACCCGGCGGTCGAGGAGGTCGCGCACGAACTGGGCATCGGCCGGGTGCGGGTGCTCGGACCGCTGGGACGGGACGAGGCGGCCGAGCGGTGGCACACCGGCGCGTTCGGCCCCGACGACGAGATGGCCGTGCACGCTCCTGGGCACTGCGCCAGCTGCGCGTTCTACCTGCCGCTGGCGGGGTCGCTGGGACTGGGTTTCGGCGCCTGCGGCAACGAGTACTCCCCGGCCGACGGCCGTGTGGTCGACGCCGGATACGGCTGCGGGGCGCATTCGGAGGCGATCGGCCGACGGACCGGTCGGGCCACCGTCACCGACACGGTGGTCGACGAGCTGCGGCTGGAGGTGCACGCCCGGACCGCCGGGCAGCCACCGCAGCGGGAAGCGGAGGCCGACATGACCAGCACGGATGACGCCGACCGGCCGGACGGCGCCGATCGAACGAGCGGTGACGAGACCCCGGTGGCCGACCCGACCGGATTGCACTGGCCCGAGGAGGACGAGGAGACCGACGAGGGTCCGACCGTCGTGCTCGCTCCGGCGGCCACCACCGCCGCGCTGGCGGTGGAGGGCGTGTCCGAGGACGTCTCCGACGACCTGGAGCCGGACGAG
>DASSTH010000366.1:0-3459 GCA_035708025.1 Nakamurella sp.
CCGGGACGACTACCCATACCACATAGCGGTGGTGCATGCCGGCAACGACAACCGCTGGCCCACCGCCCGTTTCTTGGACGTGGTGCGGCATTGGAACGCCGTGCATCCGGAGACGCCGATGCGCACCGCCACCGTCGACGAGGCGCTGGACCTGCTCACCGATCAGGTTCCCGCCACCGCGATCCCCACGGTTCACGGTGAGTGGTCCGACTGGTGGTCGCACGGGCACGGATCCACCGCCCGCGAGGTGGCCGTGTACCGCCGGGCGCGTGGCCACGCGCTGGCCGCGCAGGCGATGCTCGGGCTGACCCAACTGCGCGGTGACGGAGATCCCGCGCTGGCCGAGGTGATCGGCTACCGGCGCGGGCCGGTGCGGCTGCGATCGACGTGCGAGGTGGCGCGCGATCTGGACCTGGTGGACGAGCAGTTGTTGCTGTTCGGCGAGCACACCTGGGGATCCTGGGAGACCTACCGCCGGCCGCACTCCGACTTCAGCCACTCGCACTGGAATGCCAAGGCCGGATTCGCCTACGCCGCCTATGACCTCGCACGCGAGATGGCGGTCGAGGGACTGTTCCGGCTGGCGGCCAGCGGACCGCCGCCGCCGGACGGCACACCCGCCGCCGATGATCCGTCCGGGGTGGTGCTGGTGGTCAATCCCACCGAGCGCGCGCGCAGCGAACCGGTGACCGTGGAGATCGACGGTGCCGCACTGCGCACCATCGTCGCGACCGACGTTCCAGCCTTCGGCACCGCGGCGTTCCCCATCCCCGCGGCACCCCGGGACGCCGGGACCGGCCGGGAGATCGAGGCGGGCCACTTCCGGGCGGTGCTCGACCCGGCGCGCGGTGGCGTCGTCTCGCTGGTGGACCTGCGAGACGGCCGCGAGATCGTCGACGGCACATCGCCGCACGGGCTGGGCGCCGTGGTGGTCCAGCAGGTCGCGCCGGGCTCCGACCATCCGATGCTCAGCGTCGATCCGCGACGCTTCCGGCCCGAGGACCCCGGCCCGGAGTTCGTGCAGATCGCGGCCACCGGATCCGATCAGCCGCGCATCGAGCAGGCCGCCGACCACACGGCCATCCACTGGCGGACCGCCGCGCCGGGGGTGCCGGAGATCGACGGCACGCTGCGGCTGTATCCCGGCCTGGACGTCATCGACGTCCAACTGGACCTTGTCAAGCCCGCGGCCTTCGGCCCGGAGAGCATCTTCGTGGCCTTCCCGTTCGCCGGCTCCGACCCGGAGTTCTGGTTGGAGACCGCGGGGGCGGTCTACCGCGCCGACGCCGAACAACTGCCGGACACCAGCAAGGACTGGTACTCGATCCAACATGCGGTCGGCGCGCGCGCCGCCGGAAAGACCGTGCTGTGGGGCAGTTCCGACGCGCCGCTGGTGCAGCTCGGCGGCTTTCACACCGGCCGATGGGCACGCCGGTTGGAGGCCTCCACCGGCCAGGTGAACAGCTGGCTGATGAACAACCTGCACTTCACCAACTTCCAGGCGCGCCAGGACGGCACCGGGAGCTACCACTACCGGATCAGGCCGCTGGACCGCGCGGTGGACGACGATCAGTTGCGCGGGCTGGTGCGGGACGCCGGGCGGGACCTGCTGCAGCCGCTGGTGGCGCGCCAGTACTCCGGACCGCTGCGGCTGGCCGGTGCGTCCGGGCTGCGGGTGCTACCGGACGACCGGGTGCACGCCCAACTGCGGCCGGTGGACGGCGGCGTGCGGGTGACGGTCCGCAACACCACACCGGATCCGCTGGCGGCGCAGGTCATCTGGGACCCTCCCGGTGGTGCCGTGCGCCGGGTGGAGCTGGCCCTGGATGGCTACGGCGTGCAGGATGCGTTGCTCACCTGAACGCTCTGTGTCCGGTCACCGGCCCGGCACCGGCCGGTGACCGACCGCCGGGCGGGAACGGGACGGGCGCGGCCGGGCGGCACCGGGGCCGCCGGCCGGTCCGAACCAGCGGGCCGGTCAGCCGGCCGGCCGTGCGGACACCAGCGCGCCGATCACCACGACGTTGCTGGTGGTGTCGGGCAGGCAGGCGACCAGGGCGATCTCCTTGGCCCCGTTCTTCGGGTAGTCGTACAGCGCAGGCAAGCTGTCCAACTGCGCCTTGGCGCGGGTCGCGATCATGGTGACCCGGTAGGTGAAGGTACCCAGCGCGGTGCGCGCGACGATGGCGTCACCCGGGTGCAACGACGAGAGGTCCTGAAACACCAGGTGATTGCCGATGTCGCTGGCGTGCCCGTACAACACCACGCGGTCGAAGGCCTTCACGTCCCCGGCCGATCGGTCCGCCGGAAGGCTATTCGGGTCGCCGCGGCGCACCCACTGGCGCACGTACTGATCGACCGGGAAGTCGATCTGGCGGTAGATCGTGCCGCCCCACTGGTTCACCTCACCGGTCGGCTGCGAATCCACCGGCAGCACATCGGCGTCGACCCCGATGGCGGGCACCCGCAGGTGCAGCACCGGCGAGGGCCCGATGGCCGGCATGCCGACCGACGAACTGCTGGTCCTGGCCGGTGTGGACGATGTGCCGGGCTTGCCGCTCGTCCGCGGGCGGGTCGTGCTGCTCGCCGGAGGGCCCTGCGCCGTCGAGGAGTCCTCCGGCGGCACGGCGGATGACGGTCCGGGATCTGTCTGCGGTGTAGGCGGTGTCGGCAGTGTCGGTGACGACGTGCTCGGGGTGCTCGGCGCCGAGGAGGTGCCCGACGCCCGGTCCCCCGTCACCGGATCGGTGGGAGAACCGGGCGTCGGGTCGGTCGTGGTGATCGTGACATCCGGGGTGGCCACCGGCGCCGATCCCGGCAGCAGGGCACCGCCGGCGCCCGCCGCCAGGATCAGGCCCACCACTCCGAGCAGGCCGGACAGTCGCCGACCGTCACGCACCATGGGTTCGACGCAGCCGCACCGCCGTCAGCATCAGGGCGATGCCACCGGCCAGCATGAGGTACGGCAACACGCCCCAGCTCTGACCGGTGTGCGCGGTGGCGGACGGCGGACCGCCGAGGCTGGAAGACGTCGGGAGCACCTGGATCGAGGAGGTGGCCACCGGCACGGTCGAGGTGCTGTGCCTGCCGGTCGGCGGCGTGCTGCGGTGCGTCGTGGGGCTGGGCGAGCTCAGCGTGCTGCTGGTGCCGGACACCGTGATCGAGGTCGAGGTGGTCTCCGTCGAGGTGGTCGGCGTCGTCTCGGTCGACGTGGACTCGGTCGACGTGGTCTCCGTCGAGGTCGTCGGCGTGGTCTCGGTCGACGTGGTCTCGGTCGAGGTGGTCGGCGTCGTCTCGGTCGAGGTCGTCTCGGTGGACGTGGACTCGGTCGAGGTGGTCGGCGTCGTCTCGGTCGACGTGGACTCGGTCGAGGTGGTCGGCGTCGTCTCGGTCGACGTGGTCTCGGTAGACGTGGTCTCCGTCGAGGTGGTCGGCGTCGTCTCGGTCGAGGTGCTTTCC
>DASSTH010000367.1:0-4436 GCA_035708025.1 Nakamurella sp.
CCCGCGGGCCGACCCCGCCGCGCGCCACCCATGTCGCGGTGGTTTCATGACGGTATGGGTGAGGCGATGGTCGCGTCGACGGTGCGGTTCACCGGTGACGGCGGTGACGAGATCGAGGCCTACCTGGCCCGGCCCGACGAGCCAAAGGTGCGCGGCGGGGTGGTGGTGATCCATCACATGCCGGGCTACGACCGTGCCACCAAGGAGATCGTGCGCCGGTTCGCGGAACTCGGCTACGACGCGATCTGTCCGAATCTGTACTGGCGGGAGGCGCCCGGCGCCGCCCCCGACGACGCCGCCGCCACCGCCCGGGCCGCGGGCGGGGTCCCGGACGACCGGCTGGTGGGCGACGTGGCCGGGGCCGCGTCCCACCTGCGGGCGCTGGACTCCAGCAACGGCAAGGTCGGCGTGATCGGCTACTGCTCGGGCGGCCGGCAGTCCGTGCTGGCCGGCTGCCACGTGGATCTGGACGCCGCGGTGGACTGCTACGGCGCGTTCGTCACCGGCACGCCACCGGAGGGGTATCCGCTGTCGATCCACAATCTCGTCGACCAGCTGCCGGACCTGCGCTGCCCGCTGCTCGGCCTGTTCGGCAACGAGGACCGCAGCCCGAATCCGCAGCACGTCGACGAACTACAGGACCTGCTGCAGCGGCACGGCAAGAACTTTGAGTTCCACCGCTACGACGACGCCGGTCACGGGTTCTTCGCCGTGGACCGACCGTCCTACCGGGTGGCGGCCGCCAACGACGGCTGGCAGCGGATCGAGCAGTTCTTCGGCCGGCACCTCGGCTGAGTGCGGCCCCGGCACACTCCCGGGCCATGATGATCTTCGGAGGATGGCATGTGCACCTACGCCACGATGAAGGCGCCGATGGATGGCAGCGCCAAGGGGCCGCATGGTTCCTGGTTCCACGTCACCGACGCCACGGTGTACTTCGACCATCCGGTGCACGCGATGGCCGAGCACACGTTGAACATCGACTTCGCCGATCCGTCCGCGGGTCCGGCGGCCCGGGTGGCGGTGGAGCTGACCGCTGCGTCGGCCCGGGCGTTGCTGGTGGCGATCGAGGGTGCGCTGGCCTCCGCGCCGGCCGAACTGACCGTCTGACCCGGCGGCGCAACCGGCCGGCCGGGCTGTCACGGTGACGGTATGCCGGGAAAGATGACAGGCTGGCGGGTATCCGGCGTCTGACGGGAAGGGCAGCCGTGACACCCACGCAGTTGCGCGCCTTCGCGGCGGTGGTTCGCCTTGGCTCGGTCAAGCAGGCGGCCGCGGAACTCGACGTCAGTGAGGCGGCGGTATCCCTGCACATCGGCGCGCTGCGCCGGGAACTCGGGGACGCGCTGTTCACCCGCACCGGTTCGGGGCTGGCGTTCACCCCCGGCGGATTGCGGCTGGCCAGCAGGGCGACCGAGCTGCTGGGGCTGCAGGACCGCACCATCCTGGAGGTCAGCCAGGCCGGGCAGGGCCGCCGGTTGCTGCGCGTAGCCGCCTCCAGCCTGTTCGCCGAGCATGCCGCCCCCGGGCTGATCGAACTGTTCGCGGGCCGCGCAGCCGACCTGGACGTGGAGATGAGCCTGCACAACCCGCGGGACTTCGCCTCGCTGCTGCGCAGCCGGACCGTGGACGCGGCGATCGGGCCCGGCCGGCCGTCCGCCGGCGCCGCCACGCAGGACATCGACATCGCGGTGCAACCGTTCCTGAACTATCAGGTGGTCGCGGTGCTCGGGCCGACGCACCCGTTGGCCAGGTCGCAGCCCGGGCTGGCCGAATTGCGCCGGCAGACCTGGCTGCTGGGGCCGTCCGCCGCCGGACCGGCCGGGCTGGTGCCGCAATTGGTGCGCCGGCTGGGCATTCCGGAGGAGCACCAGCAGATCTTCCAGAGTCAGGCGGCCGCGCTGGAGGAGACCAAGCGCGGTCGTGGTCTGTCGTTGGTGGTGTCGTTCGCCGTGTCCGCGGACCTGGCCTCGGGGAACCTGTTGCGGGTCCCCGGATCCGTCGGGACCGCCGAGGGGTCCTGGAGTATTCACACCCTGGCCGGCAGCGGCGCGACGCCCGCGGCCGCCGAACTGGCCCGCTTCGTGGTCACCCCGCGGGCGATCCAGGCGATGCTGCGCGGTTCCGGGGTGACGGTGGGCCGGTTCCGGCCGTCCATCCACGTGACGCTGTGGAGCTAGCGGGCCCGCCGCGGGCCGCCCAGCGCCTCGATCACCGCCGCCAGGCCCGCGAAGGTGTCGGCGGGCAGGAAGTCGTCGCAGTGCGGCAGCGCAGCCGCCATGGTCGCCACCCTGGGCTGGAACCCCGGTGCCGCCGCCCGCGGGTTCATCCACGCCACCCGGTGGGCTCGGCGGTGCAGTCGCGCCATGGCGCGGGCCAGCCGTTCAGGCGGCTCGGAGTCCCAGCCGTCCGATCCGATCAGGACGACCGCGCCGCGGAGCAGGCCGCCGTGCCGGCCGGACAGCAACTCCTCCAGGTTGCCGGCGATCCGGGTGCCGCCGAACCGGTCCGACACCGCCGCGGTCGCAGCGGCGATCGCCTCCGCGGGGGACCGGCGGGTCAACGACCCGGTGAGCCGGGTGAGCCGGGTGGCGAAGGCGAAGACCTCCGCGTCCCAGCCCACCGCCAGGGCGCGCATCAGGTGCAGATACGCGGTGGCCTGGGCCTGCATCGACTGGCTGACATCGCACAGCATCACCACCCGGCGCGGCCGCCAGCGGGGCGATGCCGTGACCAGTCGCGCCGGTTCGAAGCCGGTGCGTCGCGAGCGTGAGATGGTGGCCCGCAACGCGATCCGATGCCCCGACCGGTCCGGGGCCATGCGGCGGGAGCGGCGGACCGGGCGCCGGTCGGCGATCCCGGCGAGCCAGCGGCCCAGTAGCGCCATCTCCGGATCGCCGAGCTCGTCGAACGGGACCTCGGTCGATCCGGCGAGGTCGCTGGGCAGCCGCAGCGGGATGGCCGGCGCATCGGGGGCGTCGTCGGCCGGTCCCGTCACCGTCGGCAGGGTCGCCCAGGGCAGGCCAGTACCCGCCTCGGGGTCGGCGTCGGCGCGCGGCAGGCGAGCATAGGCGTCATCCGGCCGGGGGGCGGCTGGTTGCCGGGTGCGGCGCCGGGCCTGCGGGTCCACCGGCAGCACCGCGTCGTCGAACACCGCGGCGAACACGGCATCGAACGCGGCGAGTTCGGAGTGCCTGCGCACCAGGGTGATTCGCGTGGTCCAGTACAACTCCCGGCGGTCCATCGGAGGTCCCAGCCGCAGCGCACGGACCAGGTCGCCCACCGCCGTCAGGTCGGCGGCCAATCCGGCGGCCCGCAGCCGGGCGGCCAGCGACACCGCGAAGCCCGCGCGGTCCACGCCACGGAGCATCGTCGGTCCGCCGCGGGGAGGAGCCTGCGGCGGTGCCATCAGGGCGCGGCCGGCAGCAGCAAGCCGGGCTCGTCCAGCGCCGCGCCGATGGTGTCCCGGTCGTCCGGTGTCTTGGCGATGCTGCCCAGCGAGGCGACGACGTCCTCCCGGACCAACTCGGTGGCCCCCAGGACGGACAGCGCCGCCACCCAGTCGATGGCTTCGGCAAGGCCGGGCGCCTTGTCCAACTCCAGGGTGCGGACCCGGCCGACGAACTCGGTGGTGGAGGCGATCAGCGCCTCCGACGCCGACGGCACCGAGCGTCGCACGATGGCGGCCGCCCTGGCCGGTGACGGGTACTCGATCCAGTGGTACAGGCAGCGGCGGCGCAGCGCGTCGTGCAGTTCCCGGCTGCGGTTGCTGGTCAGCACCACCACGGGTGGCTGATCGGCGGTGAAGGTGCCCAATTCCGGAACCGTCACCGACCATTCGCCCAGGAACTCCAGCAGCAGTGCCTCGAACTCATCGTCGGCGCGGTCGATCTCGTCGATGAGCAGCACCGGCGGGGTCGGGCCCGGATGCCGGACCGCGGCCAGGATGGGCCGCTCGGACAGGTACTCCTCGGTGAACAGGTCGGCCTGCCGGAGCACCGCCCCTTCGGCCTCGGCCAGCCGAATGGCGAGCAGCTGCCGCTGATAGTTCCACTCGTACAACGCCTCCGCGGCGGTCAGCCCCTCGTAGCACTGCAGCCGCAGCAGTTGTCCGCCGGTGGCTCCCGCGATCGCCTTGGCCGCGGTGGTCTTGCCGACGCCCGGCTCGCCCTCCAGCAGCAGCGGGCGGTGCAAGGTGGTGGACAGCAGGATGGCGGTGGCCAACCCGTCGTCGACCAGGTAGTCCAGCTCGTCCAGCCGCCGCCGCACGTCCCCGGCGTCGGCGAACGGCCGCCCCGCGGTGTCGTCCGGCAGCGGTGTCATTCCGCTCCCGCGTGCTGGGCGGCAAAGTGGGTGCGGCATCCGGGGTTGCAGAAGTAGAAGTCCTGCCCGTCGATACGCAGCGTCGGGGTGTCCGGCATCACCGTGACCGTCAT
>DASSTH010000368.1:0-8702 GCA_035708025.1 Nakamurella sp.
ATGCCCAGCACGTAGCCCACGATCACGAAGATCAACACCGGCATCACCACTCCGGCCACGTCCTCCTGCCGGGACACCAGCGCTCCGGCGGCGGCAAAGGCGAAGGCGTACATCACGAAACCGATCACGAACCAGACGATCAGCCAGATCACCGTCCCGACGGCCGCGCTGACCGACAGGTCGAGTACGTCGAGACCGACCGCCAGTCCGACACCGACGATGCCGTACAGCGCCACCTGGATCAGGCCCAGCAGGCCGATGCCGATCACCTTGCCGGCCATCAGCTCCCACGGCCGGATGGTGGCCAGCAGCAGTTCCACCACCCGGCTGGACTTCTCCTCCACCACGCCCTGGGCCACCAGTTGACCGCCGGTCATCAGCGCCAGGTAGATCAGCACCCCGGCCACGCTGCCCAGCACCAGCTGCGGTACGTCGTACTGGTGGGGCGGGGAGAGCACCTGGAGGTCCAACCCAGCACCGGCGATCGCCGAGTTCACCGCGGTGGGATCCCCACCGAGACCGCGGATCTGGTTGTCCAGTGCCAGGTTCCGAGCCAGCACGGTCAGCGCGTTGCGCAACCCGTCGTCCAGTTTGGATTCCACCACCACCTGCAGGTCGCCGGACGGTGACGGGATGACCAGGGCGGCCAGGTCGCCGGACGCGACCTGCTCCCGGGCCGCCGCCTGGTCGCTCACCCCGACGGCCTCGACGTGCTGGCCGACCGCGGCGGCGGCGCCGTCCAGTTGTTGCAACTGCTGTGGTGCGCCGTCCAGGACGCCGACCCGGGCGGCGCTCGGGGACGACCCGGCCAACAGCTTGAACACCACCACCAGCGCGACGATGGCCACCAGCACGATGAGCGTCATGATCCGGAACGCCTTGCTGCGCAACCGGGTCGCCAGCTCCCGGCCGGCCACCAGCCGGATCGCCTGCGATGAGCCGAGCGCCACCGGAGCGGGCAGCCGGGCGGTCCCCGAGGCCGAGGACGGGGCAGATGTCGGTGCGGTCACGCGGCCACCTCCGTGGATACGACGTGTCGGAACAGCTCGGTCAGGGTGGGCCGGCGCCAGGCGAACTCCGTCACCGGACCGGTGGACAGCGCGGCCGCCAGCACCGCCTGGTCGTCGGCGCCCGGCGTCAGCGAGAGGGTTGCGGTGCCGCGGTTCTCCGACTCCACCGTCACTCCCGCGATGCCCGCCGCCCAGCCCGGCGGCGCCTGCGGCGCGGTGACCACCAACCGGCCCTGCGCGCCGGCCCGCAGCTCGTCGACACCGCCCAGCGCCACCATCCGGCCGGCCGCGACGATGCCCACCCGATGGCAGATCCGCTGCACCAGATCGAGCTGGTGGCTGGAGAAGATCACCGGAACGCCTTCGGCCGCCCGCTCCGCCAGCACCTGGCTCATCACGTCCACCGCAACCGGGTCCAGCCCGGAGAACGGCTCGTCCAGCACCAGCACCTGGGGGTCGTGCACCAGGGCGGCGGCGAGCTGAACCCGCTGCTGGTTGCCCAGGCTGAGCTTCTGCAACTCGTCGTCCCACCGTCCGGCCACGCCCAGCCGCTCGGCCCAGCGCTTGGCGGAGGCCTCGGCCCGATCGGCGGGCATGCCGTGCAGCCGGGCGAAATAGATGAGCTGCTCCCCCACCTGCATCCGCGGATACAGCCCCCGCTCCTCCGGCATGTAACCGATGTGTCGGCGCGACTCCAGGTCGATGCGTCGTCCCTGCCAACGCACCTCGCCGGCGTCCGCGGACAGCACGCCCAGCACGATGCGCATGGTGGTGGTCTTGCCCGCGCCGTTGCTGCCGACGAAGCCGAAGACCTCGCCCGCCCGGACGTCGAAGGTCATGTCGTCCAGCGCGACCACCGCGCCGTAGCGCTTGCTCAGGTGGTCGATCTCCAGGTCTGCGGTGGCCATGCGAATGTCCTTTCGGTGCAGTCAGATCTGGACGGTCCGACGGCGGCGCGCCGGATGGTGCCGAACCCGTGGCGAACTCCTGGGCAGCGATCAGCCGCAGCAGCGTGGTCTTGCCGGAGCCGTTGCGGCCCAGCAGACCGGTGATGCTGCCGGCCCGGTCGCGGCGGGCGGGGCCTGGCGGATCATCTCGATCAGCGCGGCATTGTCCACCCCGATGCGCCGGGCCTCGGACAGCAGCGGGGCCACGTATCGCACGGCGAACTCCTCCCGGCGCTGGGCCAGCAGCCGCTCCCGCGCGCCCGCGACCACGAACATGCCGACACCCCGGCGCTTTTCCAGCAATCCCCGGTCGACGAGCATGTTGATCCCCTTCGCCGCGGTCGCCGGATTGATCCGGTGGAAGACCGCGATCTCGTTGCTGGAGGGCACCCGCTCGCCCTCGGGCAGCGTCCCGTCGGCGATGTCGCCGGCCAGCTGCTCGGCGATCTGCACGAACAGGGGCATTCCCTGGTCCAGCATCCCGCCTCCGGCCGCGCCATCCCCGGTCGAGCCAGGGTGCACTGGTTCATTACTCCAGTAATGTACCGATGCGGTCGGGCGGATGCAAGGTGGATGCTCCCCGCATCGACGACCCGAGGACACGGCGTGCCGCGTCCTCGGGTGGCCGACTCGGGGAAGGGACCGTCAGTGCAGCAGGGCGCCCACCGTGGCGGTGAGGTCCGACCGCATGGTTGCGTCGTCGACCACCGGCGCGGCGTAGCCGAGCGCCACGACGACCAGATCGTCGGTGAAACCCGCGGAGTCCAGTGACCGAACGCCGCGCAGGCAGCATCCCCAGCCCTGCTTGGAACCTGCGCCGGCGATGGTGTTCATGCCGAAGTTCTGGTCGAACCCGTCCGCGCCCAGGTCCTGGGCGGACTGCATCGCCGACATCAGCCACGGCCCCGCCGCCGGGTCGGCCAGCGCCTGGCGCAGGAAGTTCGCGATATCCCTGGCGGTGATGGTGGTGTCACCCCACATCCGGGGATCATCGGGCGGCCGGACGCCGCTGAGGTGGAACCGCTGCACCGCGCGATCGACGATGGCGCCGGCCCCGCCGGCCACCCACAATCGGCTGGCGGCGTCATCGTCCGACACCGTGATCATCCGCCAGAGCGTGGCCGCGGTGTCCTGGTCCAGGTTCTGCGGGCCGCCGGCCGCGTCCAGCAGATCGACGGCGATGAACAGCTTGACAAGGCTCATGGACGGCAGCAACCGGTCCGGGTCGGCCTGGGCGATCACCTGCCCGGTGCGGCGGTCGATGGCGATCACCGACAGGCCGACCCCCTCGTCGGCCGACACCCGAACCGACTTCGCCAGATCGCCGGAAGTGGGCTCGGGGTCAGCGCGCCCGACGATGCTGCGGGGCAGCAGTCGTCGCGTGGTGGGAACGCCCTGCTGGCGCTCCGTCGACCGCGGGTCGGGCGCGGGGCCCGATGACCGCACCGGCAGCCGCGTCGCAGGGCGACCGCCGGGGGTGCTGGAGCCGCCGGCCGGCGCACCGTCGGCCCGGGTGTCCGGCGCCGCAGCGTCGTCATTGGTGCGCGCCGACGTGTGCGGATCGGCTCCCGGCAGCGGATCCACCGTCACCACCGGTCCACCGCCCTGGGGAACCGCCCCGGGTTGCCCGTCACCGGCTCCGGCGACCGCCCTCGGCTGCCCGTCATCACCCGCGGCGGTCCCCGGGGTGGGCACCGCGCCCAGCGGCCAGGCAGCGATCAACACGATCGCCGCGACAACGCCGGCGACGAACACCAGCAGGGCGACCGCCTTGAGGGCGCGCATCATTGAACTCCAGATCGTTATGGGCTCGGCCGGGTGGCCGGCGCGGAAACCGATTCGTGCGGCAGCAGAACCCCGCCTCACACGGCCGGGCTCTCCCCCGCCCGCCCCGTCAGCACGGGCGGAGGAGGCCGGTCCGCCACCCCCGGGTCAACCGGACCACAGTTGCCAGATGTCCCCCGCCCGGTACGCGCGCGCGTGGGCCAGATCCTCACCCAGCAACACCACGGTGGTGGCCCGGTAATAGCCCGGCGGAAGCTGGACCTGGTTGGGAGTCCGGAAGACCTGGCCCTGCCCGTGGGACGCCGCGGTGGAGGCGAGGCCGGTCATCTCCGGACACCAGGCCGTCGGCCGCAGCGGCATCTGGTGGTCGGGTGACGAGCGGCCCTGCTGCAGTGGTTCGGCCGTGACCGTGGCCAGTTCGGCGTGCCCGGAGGTGACCGACGCGATCCGCCCGTCCGCGGTGACGATGGCGAAGCCGACGGCCAGCACGGGGAGCGGCTGCCGGACGTCGTTCACCAGGTACCCGTCCGGACCGGCCTCGACAGTCAGGTTCGGCACCACGCTGTGCACATCGGGCAACGGTTCGCCGCACGGAATCATCCCGGTGAGCAGGATCTGTCCGGAAGCCGCGGTTGTTGTCGTCCCTTCGCGCGACCAGGTGCCGACGTCGCTGGACCGCACAACGCCCTCGTGGTCGTTGCCGATGCCCGTTCCGACCCCGGGCGACGAGGTCAGGGAGGGCGGGGCGCTGGTCGTGGTCAACTCCGCCGCCGGCGGAAACTTCTTGCCGCCATGGGTACCCGGCTCCGATGACAGCGGTGCACTCGAGGCACTCGACACACTCGACACGCTGGGCGGCAGCGCCGGAGAGGTATCCGCGGAAGGCGCCGTCGTGCTCGGGTCCGAGGACGCCGGTCCGGGCACCGATCCCGTCACCGATGGCGGAATGTCCTGGGATGTGGTTGAGGTTGACCTCGGCGCGCCGTCCGCCGGACTGCTGGTCGGCGCCGGGGCGACCGAACCGTGGTCGGGCCCGGCAGGGCTCACCGTGCCCAGGCCGGCCAGTCCGGTCTGTCCGAGGATTCCGCCCAGCAGCCCGAGCGACACCACGGCCGCCGCCACCAGTACCGGCGAGCGCCACCGCCGGACGGCGCTGCTCCGCGACACGGCCTGCGCCATCTGCAGGTGGGTCTGCCAGGCTTCCGGATCCACCTCGATCTGCTGGTCGCGTTCGGAGAACGCCGCAGCCAGGCGCTTTTCCAGGTCGGTCATCCCACATGCTCCTCGAGCAGCGTGCGCAACGCATCCAGCCCGCGGGACAGGTGCGACTTCACGGTGCCGGCCGACACACCCATCAGGCGGGCGATCTCCTTCTCGGGCAACGACATCCAATACCGCAGTACCAACGCCTCGCGATACCGGGGCGCCAGCCGGTGCAGTGCTTGGACCACGATGGGGCCGTCCGAACGGGACACCGCCAGATCCTCCGGGCCATCCGCGGGCGGGTCGGGCAGCGGGCCACGGGTGCGGGCCATCTGCAGGTGCCGGACCCTGGTCCTGGTCAGGTTGATCACGATCCGGCGCAGGTAGGCGTGCGCGGCGACGGCGTCGCGCAGCCGTGATCGAGCGGCGTGCAAGCGCAGGAACGCCTCCTGCACCACGTTCTCGGCGTCGTCCGCGCCGAGCAGGTCGGCGAGCACCACCAGCCCGCGGAAGTGCTCGGCGAACAGCGCGGCGCACAACTCGTCGTGGGCCGATCCCGTCATGCCGGGACCGCCCCGCTCGAGGGTGATCGTCTCTGCCTGCACATTCCAAGGACCGTCGAAGGCGGTGCCAGGTTGGCTCGCGGCGGCGCATTTTTTCTCTGTTGTGCCGCTCACCCGCGGCCCGCTACAACGGACCTCGTGGTGGTGGTGGAACGAATGCGCGCGCGCCCATGGCCGTCGGAGCAGGTCCAGGCGTTGTTCGCCGATGGCTGGCCGGCGTTCATCGGTGCCGACCCGGTGGCCGCACGGTACGACGCCCGGGCGCGAGAATTCTTCGCAGACCTGGAACTGGCCGTACTGGACGATGGTCTGCTGGTGGCCGCCGGATGGGCGGTGGCGCTGTCCTGGTCGGGCGCCGCGGCCGACCTGCCGGAGGGTTACAGCGATGCGCTGGCCCGCGCGGTCGAAGGTCGGCTCGGCGGGGTCCCGCCGGACACGCTGATGATCTGCGGCGCCCAGGTGCTGGCGGGTCGACGGGGCCGCGGGCTGGCCGGGGTGCTGATGGCGGCGCTGCGGGACTCCGCAGGGCCGGCCGGGTTGGCTCGCGTGATCGCGCCGGTGCGGCCGACGTCCAAGGCGCGGTACCCGTTGATCCTGATCGAGAGGTTCGCCGAATGGACCCGCGGCGACGGCGCGCCGTTCGATCCAAGGGTCCGTACGCATGCCCGGATGGGCGCGACGATCATCGGCACGGCGCCGCGGTCACAGGTGATGACCGGGACGGTGGCGCAATGGGAGGGGTGGACCGGCCTGCCCCTGCCCGGCAACGGGCGATACGTCATCCCGGAGGGCCTGTCCCCGTTGATCGTGGATCGGGACCGCGACATCGGTGAGTACGCCGAGCCGAATATCTGGATACGGCACCGGTGACGATCCGCCGGCGGACCGCCCAGCAGGACGCCGGCGGACCGTTCGCCCTCCGATGCGGCTGGAAGCCTCCGAGACGGTGACGGGACCGCCGGGCGCGCGCTTCCGGCGTGACGACCATGCGCAGTGGTAGCGACTACGCGCTGCCCACCCATTCGTCGGTGCCGTCGTCGAACACCTGCCGCTTCCACACCGGAAGCCGGTGCTTGACCTCGTCCACCAGGTCGCTGCAGGCGGCGAAGGCCTCGCCACGGTGCGCGGCGGACACCGCCGCGGCCAGTGCGATGTCGCCGATGCGCAGCAGGCCCACCCGATGGCTCACCGCCACCGCGATGACGCCGTCCCGAGCGGCGATCTCGGCGGCCACCTCGGCCACCACGTCGCCGGCCGAGGGGTGCGCGTGGTATTCGAGTTCGGTGACCGACCGGCCGTCGTCGTGGTTGCGCACCACGCCGGAGAACGACACCACCGCGCCGGCCCGATGATCGGACACTGCGGCCAGATGCGCTGCCAGGTCGAGGACCTCGTCACCGACGGCGGTCAGTACCACCTGTCCGGCCATCACCCGCCTCCTTCGGATCCCGGGGACCGGACATGATCCCCGCCGCGCAGTTGGTCCAGCGCGTGATCCAGGACGCCGTCCAGCACCTCGAGCCCGTCCCGCACGCCGCCGACGGATCCGGGCAGGTTCACCACCAGGCTGCGCCCCGCGACGCCGGCCAGCCCGCGGGACAGCACCGCGGTCGGAACGCCCGCATCCACCCCGCGCCGGCGCAGGGCCTCGGCCAGTCCGGGGATCTGGTAGTCCAGCAGCGCCGCGGTCGCCTGCGGGGTCCGGTCCGTGGGCGAGATACCGGTGCCGCCGGAGGTGATCACGACGTCGACCCCGATGGCTGCGGCCAGGGCAGCGGCGAACGCCTCGCCGTCGGCCGCCACCGCCGGGTCCGTCACCGCGAAACCCCGCGCCGCCAACCACTCGGCGATCACCGGACCGGTGCGGTCGGAGTAGACGCCGGTGGCGGCGCGGGTGGAGGCGATCACCACCGCGGCGGTGCGACCGGCCGATGCGGACGGCGGCGGGCTGGACGTCATCGTCACCGATCCTCCGGGCGTACCCAGGTACCGGTCTTGCCGCCGTCCTTGCGCTGCACCCGGACGGCGTCCAGCACCGCCGCCGGATCGACCGCCTTGATCATGTCGTGCAGGGTCAGGCCCGCCACGGCCACCGCCGTCAGCGCCTCCATCTCCACGCCGGTCCGGTCCGTGGTGGACACCGTGGCGACGATCTCGATCTCCGATTCGGACAGCGAGAAGTCCACGGTGACACGAGATATGGCGATCGGGTGGCACAGCGGCACCAGATCCGGGGTGCGCTTGGCGCCCATGATCCCGGCGATCCGGGCGGTGGCGATGGCATCCCCCTTGGCCAGCGCGTTGTCCCGGAGCAAACCCATCACCTCGGCGGTGGTGCGCAGCACGCCGGTGGCCACGGCGGTGCGGGCGGTGGGCTGCTTGCCGGAGACGTCCACCATGCGGGCGGCGCCGTGCTCGTCGACGTGGGTCAGGCCGTCGGCCGGTCCGGTCATGCCGAACCCCCGCCGGCGCGACCGCATGGTCCCGCCGCATGGACGAAGTTGGTCCCATCCGTCACAGCCGTCACACAATCGCCTACTTCATCCATGCCTCGGAAGTTGATCCACGCGAAAGTGCCCATCTCTCTCCAGCCTCGTTCAGAGCGAGATCTTTGCGCCGCCCGGCAGCGGCTCCGGGTGCACCGCCGAGATGATCGCCCTGGCCACCGCCGGGGCGACCTTCTCGTCGAACACGCTGGGCACGATGAACGAGGTGTTCAACTGGTCCGGGGACACCACGTCGGCGATGGCCTCGGCCGCGGCCAGCAACATCTGGTCGGTGATCTCCTTGGCACCGGCGTCCAGCAGACCGCGGAACACCCCCGGGAACGCGAGCACGTTGTTGATCTGGTTCGGGAAGTCCGACCGGCCGGTCGCCACCACGGCGGCGTGTGCCTGCGCCTCCATGGGGTCAATCTCCGGATCCGGGTTGGCGAGCGCGAACACCACCGCTCCGGGATTCATCCGGGCCACGTCGGATCCGGTGATCACGTTCGGGGCGCTCACCCCGATGAACACGTCCGCCCCCACGATCGCGTCGTGCACCGAACCGATCATGCAGCCGCTGTTGGTGCTGGCCGCCACCCGGGCCAGGTTGGGGTCCATGCCGTCCCGGCCGGTGTGCACGATGCCGGCGATGTCGCAGGCGATGATGTCGGCCGGATTCTGCAGCTGCAGCAGCCTGATGATGGCGTT
>DASSTH010000369.1:0-9016 GCA_035708025.1 Nakamurella sp.
TGCAGCGGCGCCGAAACGGAGCGATCGCTCGGAGGCCGCCCCATTGACTGCCGGGGATCACGCATCGCTCAGCATCCTGTCCAGCCGGATGCGGTTGATCTTGGCCAGTTCGGTGCGGGTGACCCGATCCTCGGTGGCCGGATCGTTGGCCAGCCGCGATTGGAGGATGACGAGCAGTTCAGGCGCGCTGCGCCCGGTGGCGCACACCAGATACACGTGACCGAACCGCTGCTCGTAGGCGGCGTTGCCGGCCGCGATGGCGTCCAGCACCCGCCGGTCGGCGCCGGCCACACCGGCCTGCTCGCGGCGGGATGCCCGGTGTGCGGGGCCGGCCGGGCGCTCGCCGATCCGCGGGTGCCCGGCCAGCGCCTCCGTCAAGCCGGCGGGGTCCAGGTCGTGCACGGCGGCATGGGCGGCAGCGAACAACGACGCCGCATCGGGGTACGGCCGGCCCGCGGCAACGCGGGTCGCCCAGGCCATGCTGGCGCAGCACTCCAGCAGCGCCCGCCGGGCGGCTGCGGCGTCCAGCGCGTTGAACGCCTGTAGTCCGGGTGCGGTCATGACGGACATCATGCCGACCCACCGCCGCCGATCACCCTCCACCGCGCTGCTCCACCGCGCTGATTCACCTCCCACCGCGCTGACCACCCCCGCCGCGCTGACCACCTCCCCTGCGCTGATCACCTCCCCTGCGCTGATCACCCTCGACCGCACTGGTCACCTCCCACCCCTGCGCTGATCATTTGCGCGCCAGAGTAGGACGAATCCGGCAGATTGCCCGCAGATGATCAGCGCAGGCCCGAGGCGCCCGCTGATGACCGACCGCTTCCGGGGCGACCGCGCGAGGGCAGGGCGACCGCTGAAGGGAAGGGCGACGGATCGCGCGGCGCCGGCGCTGCGTCAGCCGATGAGTTCGCGCAGCCGGAAGCGTTGCAGCTTGCCGGTATTGGTGCGCGGCATCTGCTGGACGAACTCGATCCGCCGCGGGTACTTGTACGGGGCGATCCGCGCCTTCACGAAGTCCTGCAGTTCCTTGGCCTTCGCCGGACCTGCCTCCACCCCGTCGGCCAGCACCACGAACGCCGTCACCAGCGACCCGCGCATCTCGTCCGGGGTGCCGATCACCCCGCATTCGGCCACCTCGGGGTGGGCCAGGATGGCCTCCTCCACCTCCGGACCGGCGATGTTGTAACCGGAGGAGATGATCATGTCGTCGGTGCGCGCCTGGTAGAAGAAGTACCCGTCCTGGTCGCGCAGGTAGGTGTCCCCGGTGATGTTCCAGCCGTGCTGCACGTACACCGACTGCCGGTCGTCGGCCAGGTAGCGGCACCCGGTCGGGCCCTTGACCGCCAGCCGCCCGGGCGTTCCGTCGGGCACCTCGTTGCCGTCCGCGTCGAGCACGGTGGCGACGTAGCCGGGCACGGCCTTGCCGGTGGCGCCCGGCCGGATGTCGTCGTCGGCGGCGGACACGAAGATGTGCAGCATCTCGGTGGAACCGATGCCGTCGATGATCTTCACCCCGGTGGCCTCGTGGAAGGCGTGCCACACCGAGGCCGGCAGGTGCTCGCCGGCGGACACGCAGCGCCGCAGCGTGGACAGCTCCGCGGCCCGGCCGGTGGCGAGCATCGCCCGGTACGCGGTCGGCGAGGTGAAGCAGATGCTGACCCGGTGCCGGGCGATGTGGTCCACCAGCTCGGCCGGGCCGGCCTTCTCCACCAGCAGCGTGCTGGCACCCACCCGCAGCGGGAAGAGCACCAGCCCGCCCAGTCCGAACGTGAAGGCTAGCGGGGGCGTCCCGATGAACACGTCATCCGGTTCCGGCCGGAGCAGGTGCGCGGAGAAGGTGTCGCAGATGGCCAGCACGTCGCGATGGAAGTGCATGGTGGCCTTGGGGACCCCGGTGGTGCCGGAGGTGAAGGCGAGCAGCGCGACATCATCGGCGGCGGTGTCCACCGGGGTGAAGCCGGCCGGTCGGCCGGCGGTGAGGCCGTCCAGCTCCGCGGTGGAGTTCCCGGTCCCGTAGGTCACCACCCGCAATCCGCCGATGGCCGCGGCGTCGAACTCGGCGGTGAACCGGTGGTCCACCAGCACCAGATCGACCTTGGCGATGTCGCAGACGGTGCGCAATTCGCCGGCCCGCAGCAGCGGCATGCACGCGACCACCACGCCGCCGGCCCGCAGGATGCCGAACCAGCAGGCGACCAGTTCGGGGTTGTTCGGGCCGAGCAGCAGCACCCGGTTGCCCGGCACCAGGCCGAGATCGACGGTCAGCGCCGCGGCGATCCGGTCGGCGCGGTCGCGCAGTTCGCCGTAGCTCCACACCGTTCCGTCGGTGCGGCGCAAGCAGGGCCGGTCCGCGCCGTGCCGGGTGATCGTGCCGTCCAGCAGGTCCACCGCACAGTTCAGCCGCTCCGGATAGGCCAGTTCCGGAAGCGTGCTGAGCATCTCCGGCCAGCTGTCCTGCGGCGGCAGGTTGTCGCGGCAGAAGGTGTCCGGGTACGCGGAGCGGGCAAGCTGCATGGCCGTTCCCTTCGGCTGGTCCGTTGCAGGTCAGTATTCCGTTCCTGTGACGGTAGTCAAGTGATCGACATACCGCGTCGCCGGGGTTAGGGTCGCCACGGCGTGCCGGCCGGGATTTCCGGCGGAGCGCGGGTGCGGGAGGAGGCGGCGGAGATGGCGCTGCGCGGGCCGGCTGGGCATACGGCGGAGTCCGCGCGCCCCCGGGCGACCGGACCAGCGCCGCGCGGGCTGCCACCGCGGGCCCTGCTGGTCACCATCTACGGGCTGTACGCCCGGGACCGCGGTGGTGCGTTGAGCGTGTCCTGCCTGGTGCGGCTGCTGGCGGCGCTGGACGTCGACGAGCCGGCCGCGCGCTCGCTGATCTCCCGGCTCAAGCAGCGCGGGATCCTGCAGCCGGTGGCGGTGTCCGGCGCGGCCGGCTACGGGCTGACCGCGGACGGGCGCCGGCTGCTGGAGGACGGCGACCGCCGCATCTACGGCCGGCCCCGGCCGACGCTGGCCGACGGCTGGCTACTGGCCGTCTTTTCGGTGCCGGAATCCGAACGCGCGCAACGGCATTCACTGCGCGCCCGGCTCGCCGCGCTCGGCTTCGGGACCGTCTCGGCGGGCGTGTGGATCGGCCCGGCACACCTCGCGGACGAGACCGCCGACGTGCTGCGACTGCACCACCTGGACCGGTATGTGGAGTTGTTCACCGCCGCCGCCGTAGACACCCGCCCGGCGGAGGCGGTGGCCCGCTGGTGGGACCTGTCGGCCCTCGCGCAGTTGTACCGGTCCTTCACCCGGGAGTACCGGCCGGTGCTGGAACGGTGGGGTTCGCAGGACGCCGGCGACGAGACCGCCTTCGCCGACTACATCCGCGTCGTCACCGCCTGGCGGCGGCTGCCCTACCGGGATCCCGGGCTGCCCGCCGAGGTGCTGCCGACCGACTGGCCGGGAACCGCGGCCGCTGACCTGTTCCGGGCGCTGCGCGCGGCGTTGTCCACGCCGGCCGAACGACACGTCACGTCGATGATCGGCCAGACCGAGGGCGAGCGGCGGTAACGGCGCGGGCGTCGTTGCGCGGATCCCCCGGTGGGTACAGGTCCTCGCCGACCCGGTAGTAGGGCGCCGGTGACGGGGCCAGCGGCGTGTTGCCGGCGATCAGATCGGCGGCCTTCTCCGCCACCATCATCACCGGGGCATAGATGTTTCCGTTGGTGATGAAGGGAAACACCGACGCGTCCACCACCCGCAGGCCGTCCACGCCGTACACGCGCATGCTGGCCGGGTCGACAACGCTCGACCGGTCGGTCCCTATCTTCGCCGTGCACGAGGGATGGAGCGCGGTCTCGGCGTCGCTGGCCACCCAGTCCAGGATCTCCGCATCCGACCGGACCGACGGGCCGGGTGAGATCTCCCCGCCGGAGAACGGGGCGAAAGCCGGCTGCGCCAGGATGTTCCGGGCCGCGCGGACCACCTCGACCCACTCCCGCCGATCGCCGGGCGTGGACAGGTAGTTGAACCGGATCGCCGGATGCTGCCACGGATCGGTGCTGCGGATCTTCACGCTGCCCCGCACGTCGGAGAACATCGGTCCGACGTGCACCTGGTAGCCGTGGTCCGCGGCCGGGCGGGTGCCGTCGTACCGGATGGCGATCGGCAGGAAGTGGAACATCTCGTTGGGCCAGCCGACGTCGTCGTTGGTCCGGATGAAGCCACCGGCCTCGAAGTGGTTGCTGGCACCGATTCCCCGGCGCATCAGCCATTCCAGCGCGATCCGGGGTTTGCGGCGATGCTTGAGCCAGGCAGCGATGGACACCGGCAGCCGGCACGCGTGCTGGATGTACACCTCCAGGTGGTCCTGCAGGTTCTCGCCCACGCCCGGCAGGTCGGCCACCACCTGGATGCCCAGCCGCTCCAACTCGGCGGCGTTGCCGATCCCGGACAGCTGCAGCAACTGGGGCGAGTTGAACGCGCCCCCGCACAGGATCACCTCCCGCGCCCTGACCGAACGGTGCCAGCGGCCCGCGCGCACGTAGTCCACGCCGGTGAGCCGGTTGTTCCGGATGCGCAGCCCGGTCACCATGGCGAGGGTGCGCACCGACAGGTTGGGTCGCCCCTGCACCGGGTGCAGGTAGGCGCGGGCGGCGCTCAGCCGCCGGCCCCGGTGGATGTTCCGGTCGAACTGGGCGAAGCCCTCCTGGCGGTATCCGTTGACGTCGTCCGTCAACGGATGGCCGGCCTGCTGCACCGCCTCGAAGAACGCGCCGAACAACGGGTTGGTGGCGGGGCCGCGCTCCAGCACCAGTGGCCCGGAACCCCCACGCCAGGTGTCCGCCCCGGCCAGGCAGGTCTCCATCCGTTTGAAGTACGGCAGGCAGTGGGCGTAGTCCCACTCCCGCATGCCGGGCTCGGCAGCCCAGCGCTGCAGATCCATCGGATTGCCGCGCTGGAAGATCATCCCGTTGATCGAACTGGAACCGCCGAGCACCTTGCCGCGCGCGTGGTATATCCGGCGGCCGTCCATGAACGGTTCCGGCTCGGACTCGTATCGCCAGTCGTACAGGCGGTTCCCGATGGGATACGTCAGGGCGGCGGGCATGTGGATGAGCGGGTCGAAGACCGGATCACCGCGGCCGGCCTCCAGCACCAGCACCGCGGTGCCGGGGTCCGCGCTGAGCCGGTTCGCCAGCGCGCACCCCGCCGACCCACCGCCGACGATGACGTAGTCCCAGGTCCGCTCCGTCATTGCCCTCCAGTTTCGCCGGGCGGCAGCACCGCGTGACCCGCGATCTCGACCAGGGCGGCGGAGTCCCACAGCCGGGAGACGCCGATCGCCGCCATCGCGGGATACTCAGTGCCCACGAGTTCCCGCCAGACCCTGCCGATCTCGCGGGCATGCGCCCGGTAGCCCTCGATATCTACCAGATAGACCGTCAGCGAGGCCAGGTCCTCAGGCGCGCCACCTGCGGAGCGCAACGCTCCGAGCAGGTTGCTTAGGGCGGTGCGGAACTGCTCGACGATCGTGTCGCCGACGACCCGGCCGGCGCGGTCCAGGGCGGTCTGCCCGGCCAGGAACACCACCGTGCCGGATCCCACCACGGCGTGCGAGAACCCGGTGGCGGGAGCCAGTTCCGGCGGGTTCACGCGGCGCAGATGGCCCGCTCCGGTCGGCCCATCGAGCCGCGCGCCTGCGTCGGTGCCGGTCACGACTGCACCGCCCCGCCGTCGACGTTCAGCCCCTGGCCGGTGACGGCACCGTTGACCACGCAGTACCACACCGCCTCGGCCACCTCCTGCACGGTGATCAGCCGGCCGATCGGCTGCTTGTTCGCCAGGATCAGCCGGGCCTCGTCGGCGCTGCGGCCGGTGGTGTTCACGATGGTGTCCACCGAGAACTCAGTCATGGGAGTGTCCACGTAGGCCGGGCACACCGCGTTGACCGTGACCCCGGTGCGGGCGAGTTCCGCCGCCGCCGACCGCACCAGGCCGAGCACGCCGTGCTTGCTGGCGGTGTACGCGGCGATGTAGGGGTCGCCGTGCTTGGCGGCCACCGAGGCCAGCACCACGATCCGGCCGTGGCCTCGCTGTTTCATGGCGGGAACGGCCCGGCGCAGGCAGCGGAACGGCGCCGTCAGGTTCAACGCCAGGATGCGGTCCCAGTCGTCGTCGGTGATCCGGTCGATCGGCGCCGAGGCTCCCGCCCCGGCGTTGGCGACCAGCACATCGACCGGCCCCCAGGCGGTCTCGACGGCACCGAAGACGTCGTCGACGGCACTGGCTGTGGTGATGTCGGCCGGCACCACCAGCGTCGGTCCGCGGCACTCCCCGGCCGCCGCCTGGAGTTGGTCCGCCGACCGGGCGGTCAGGGCGACGGCGTAGCCCTCCCGGGACAGCCGCGCGGCGACCTCCGCGCCGATCCCCCGCCCGGCCCCGGTGACCAGCGCGACGCCGCGGGCACCGTCCGGGCGGCTGCCGGCCGGCGCAGTCGATGCAGTCGGCCCAGTCCGCACCGCCGGTCCAGTCGACACAGTCGGCACCGTCGGTCCAGTCGACACAGTCGGTCCAGTCGGCACCGCCGGTCCAGTCGGCACAGTCGGCACCGTCGGCCCCGTCACCGGCCCCGCCAGGCTGGCTTGCGCTTGGCGGTGAACGCGGTGTGGAACTCCGCGTGGTCGGCGCTGCCCATCAGCAATGCCTGCGTCGTGGCGTCCAGTTCCAGCGCGGCGGCCAGGCTCATGTCCAGTTCCCGGGTGATCAGCATCTTGGTCTGTGCGTACGCCAGCGCGGGGCCGTCCGCCAGCCGGTGCACCAGCTGCCGCGCGGTCTCGTCCACCTCCTGATCGGCGACCAGGGCCGTCGCCAGGCCGTACCTGTCGGCGGTGACGGCGTCGATGGTGTCGCCCAGGATCAGCAGCTCGGTCGCCTTCGCGGCACCGATCAACCGGGGCAGCAGGTAGGCGGCGCCCATGTCGGCGCCGGCCAGCCCCACCTTGGTGAACAGGAAGGCCAACCGTGACGAGGCGCCCAGCACCCGGAAGTCCGAGGCCAGCGCCAGCACGCTGCCGGCCCCGGCGGCGATCCCGCGGATGGCCGCAACGACCGGCAGCGGGGACTCGCGCATCGCCCGGACCACTTCGCCGGTCATCCGGGTGAACGCCAGCCGGCGGTCCGGCGGCATGGCCAGCAGCTCGCCGATGATCTCCTGCACGTCGCCGCCGGAGCAGAAGGCGTCGCCCTCGCCGCGCAGCAGCACCACCCGGTGCTCGCCGCGCGCGGACAGTTCGTGCAGCAGGTCCCGCAGATCGGCGTAGGCCTCGAAGGTCAGGGCGTTGAGCTTCTCCGGGCGGTTCAGGGTGACGGTGACGACACCGCCGGACACCGTCACGTCCAGGTGCTGCCACCGCGGTGTGCCGGCCGCGGAACCGGTGAAGCCGGTCACCGGCCGCCCCCCGCCGTCCGGCCGGTCATCCAGCATCGGCCGTTCCCGCGATGCGCGTCACCGGGCATCCTGCCCTCCCATCTTCACGGCCCGCGTCACCGGCCATCGTCACTTCCGCTGGCCGCCTCCACCCGGGACCGGGCCTGGGCGAACAGCTCTCGGGCGATGATGTCGCGCTGCACCTCGCTGGCACCCTCGTAGATCCGGGTGGCGCGCACGTCCCGGTACAGCTGCTCCAGCAGGTGACCGCGGCGCAGCGCTCGCGCACCGTGCACCTGCAATGCCGCATCGATGGCCTGCTGGGCGGTCTCGGTCGCGAGCAGCTTCGCCGCCGCGGACAGCGCCGCGTTGCCGGCGCCGGCGTCGTAGGCCGCCGCGGCGGAATACACCAGCAGCCGGGCGGCGCGCACCCGGGCGGTGGCATCAGCGAGCAGGTGGCCGACGGCCTGCCGGTCGGCGAGGGTGCCGCCGAATGCGCTGCGGGACACCGCATGCGCCGCCGCGGCATCCAGGGCGGCCTGTGCCATGCCGATGGCGAACGCGCCCACGCTCGGCCGGAACAGGTCCAGCGTGCGCATCGCCACCCGGAACCCGCGGTCCTGCTCCCCCAGCAGGTCGGCCGGCTCGACCGGAACGCCGTCGAACACCAGCCGGCCGATCGGATGCGGCGAGATCATCTCCAGCGGTTCACCGGACAGGCCGGGCCGGTCCGCCGGTACCACGAAGGCCGAGACGCCCCGGGCGCCGGCGCCCACCGTGGTGCGCGCGAAGACGGTGTACACGTCGGCGTCCGGCGCGTTGGAGATCCACAGCTTCTCCCCGGTCAACCGCCAGCCGGCACCATCCCGTTCGGCCGCCAGGCTCAGCGCCGCGGCGTCCGATCCGGCCTCCGGCTCGGTGAGCGCGAACGCCGCCACCAGTCGGCCCGCCGCGATGCCCGGCAGGTAGGCTCCGGCCTGCCGGTCGGTTCCGGACTGCAGGATCGGGTAGCCGGCCAGTCCCTGCAGTGCCAGGGCGGTCTCCGCCTCGGGACAGCATTGGGCGATCGATTCGCGCAACAGACACAGGTCCAGGGCGGCGACCTGGCGCGACCCGGCGTCGGCCGCAGCCGATTTCTCGCCCACGCCGGGGAACACCCTGCCGAGCAGACCGTGCTCGCCGAGCGCCGCCACCAGCGGGCGGTTGATGCGTCCGGGCTGTCCGGCCTCCGCCAGTGGCAGCAGGACCTCCTCGGCGACGCCGCGCGCCCGGTCCATTAGTTCCCGCTGCGGCGGCGTCAGGGCGAACTGGTTCACCCCGCACCCTCCACGGCCGTTGCGTCCTGCAGAGTACGGGCAATTGCGCGCACCCTGCAGGACGCATGGGGAGTCGCCGGGGTCACGGGTGCTGCTCCCGGCGCCTGGCCCGCTTGCCGGACAGGTACTGCACCGGCCAAGGGTGGCCCTCGTACCCCTGGTCCAGCGCGGCGTTCAACGTCCAGTACGGGTCCACCAGGTGCGGTCGCGCCAACACCGCCAGGTCCGCGCGGCCGGAGGCGATGATGGTGTTCGCATCGTCCACCGACGCCACCGC
>DASSTH010000370.1:0-10627 GCA_035708025.1 Nakamurella sp.
GGATCTGCCCGAGACGGTGGTGGGGCGCAACCCGGTGGTCGAAGCGCTGCGGGCCGGTGTGCCGGCCACCGCGCTGTACGTCGCCCAGGGCGTGAGCGCCGACGAGCGGGTGACCGAGGCGGTGCAGATCGCCGGGCGGGCCGGGGTGGCGCTGCTGGAGATCTCCCGCCCGGAGATGGACCGGCTGACCGCGGGGGCGGTGCATCAGGGCCTGGCGCTGGCGGTGCCGCCCTACGACTACGCCGACCCGGATGACCTGCTCGCCATCGCCCAGGACTCGGGGCAACCGCCCCTGCTGGTGGCGGTGGACGGGGTCACCGACCCGCGCAACCTCGGGGCGATCGTGCGGTCCGCCGCGGCGTTCGGGGCGCACGGCGTGCTGGTGCCGGAACGCCGGTCGGCGGGGATGACGGCCTCCGCGTGGCGGACCTCGGCGGGTACCGCGGCCCGGATCCGGGTGGCCCGGTGCACCAACCTGGTGCGCACCCTGAAGGACTGGGCGGGGCACGGGCTGATGATCGCCGGCCTGGACGCGGACGGCACGGTGGACACCGATTCGTTCGAGCTGGCCACCGGGCCCCTGGTGCTGGTGGTCGGCTCGGAGGGGCGAGGGCTGGCCCGGCTGACCAGGACGGTGTGCGACGTGACCGTGTCGGTGCCGATGGCCCGCGCCGTGGAGTCGCTGAACGCGTCGGTGGCGGCCGGCGTGGTGCTGGCCGAGGTCGCCCGGCGGCGGCGCGCGGGCTGACCTCGCCGTCACGGGCCGGGGCTGCCGTCGCACCCCATTGTTGAGACTGATTCTCAGTATCGATATGCTGGCGGCCGTCCCTGCCACCGTCCCGGGAGGATCGATGCGCCCGGCCCTGCGCGCGCTGACCGCGGTGACGGGTGCCGTGGGGCTGGCGCTCGCGGCGGCATGCGGCGCCTCTGCCGGATCGCAGCCCGGCACCGGCGGGTCCGCCACCGCATCGGCACACGCGCAACCGCTGCCCGTGGTGACATCCACCAACGTCTGGGCGGACGTGGCCCGGCAGATCGGCGGCGACCGGGTCAGCGTGCGGGCGCTGATCACCGACCCGAGCCAGGACCCGCACTCCTTCCAGCCCAGCGGGCGCGACGAACTCGCCGTCTCGCGCGCGGCCGTGATCATCCAGAACGGCGGCGGCTACGACGACGTGATGTCGATGATGGTGGACGCGGTGGATTCGACCGCCACCGTGGTCACGGCGGTGGCCGCCGCACAGGCGGTGCTGGCACAGGGTCCTGCGGGGACACGGGAGACGGGTCCGACCGGGGAGGCGGCGCACGATCCGGCGGCGGACGAGTCACCCGGCGAGACCAACGAACACATCTGGTACGACCTCGACGCGGTGTCCGCCGTCGCGGCGCGGATCGCCAACGCATTCGCCTCGCTGGACCCGGACGCGGCGAGCCAGTTCCAGCGCAATCTGCACGACTTCCAGGCCGACCTCGCCCCGTTGCGGCGGGCGATCGAGCAGATCAGGCAACGGCATCGGGGCGCCCCGGTGGCGATCACCGAGCCGTTGCCGGTGTACCTGGTGGAGGCGGCCGGGCTGACCAACGTCACGCCGCCGGAGTTCAGCGAGGCGCTGGAGGAGGGCATCGACGTCACCCCGTCCGTGCTGTCCGACACGGTGGCGCTGTTCACCCGGCAGAAGGTGAAAGTGTTGCTGTACAACGAGCAATCGACGAGCCCGCAGAGCGACCAGGTGCTGGCGGCGGCCAAGGACAACGGCGTCCCGGTAGTGCCCGTCACCGAGACCCTGCCCGCCGGTCAGCACTATGCCGGGTGGATGCGCGGCACCATCGACGCTCTCGCGCGGGCGCTGGACCGGTGAGCACGATGCAGACCAGCGGTGACGGGGCCGCGGTGGTGCAGCCGGTCGATGCGGCGGCGCCCATCCTGGAGTTGAGCGACGCCGGCCTGGCCTACGGCGAGCGATTCCTGTGGCGGCAACTGGATCTGGCGGTGCGGCCCGGCGAGTTCATCGCGGTGCTGGGCGCCAACGGATCGGGCAAGACCAGCCTGTTGCGGGCCATCCTGGGCGAGCAGACCCTCACCACCGGCAGCATCCGGGTGGCCGGCCGGCCGGTCCGGCGCGGCGGCCGGCAGGTGGCCTACGTGCCGCAGCGGATCTCCATCGATCCGGTCGCCCCCATCCGGGCACGCGACCTGGTCCGGCTCGGCCTGGACGGGCACCGTTGGGGTCCGGGCCTGTGGAACGCCGCATCCGCCCGCCGGCAGGTGGATGCGCTGTTGGAATCCGTGGGCGCCAAGGACTTCGCCGAGGCGCCGGTCTCGCTGCTGTCCGGCGGTGAGCTGCAGCGGGTGCGGATCGCCGAGGCGCTGGCCGGTGACCCGTCACTGCTGCTGTGCGACGAGCCGCTGGCCGCGTTGGACCTGGCCCAGGCGCAGACCGTGGTGTCCCTGCTGGACGGTCGCCGGCGGGCGCGCGGCACCGCGATCCTGTTCGTCACCCACGACATCAACGCCGTGCTGGAGGTGGCCGACCGGGTGTTGTACCTGGCCGGCGGCCGGTTCCGGCTCGGCAGGCCCGACCAGGTGCTCACCTCGGCCGGGCTGACCGAGTTGTACGGGGCGCCGGTGGACGTGTTCCACACCCGGGGGCGGGTGATCGTGGTGGCGGCCTCTGACCCGGGCGCGGGTGTGCACGGTTCGCATCACGGCACCCACCAGGCTGATCACGATGCCAGGTCGGAGCCGGCGCACACGAGGGGGCCGGAATGAGCTTCTGGGACGACGTCTTCGACTTCTCCGACTACGGCGCCCTGATCGCGCTACTGCACAATTCGCTGATCGCCGGCGCGCTGCTCGGGTTGATCGGCGGCCTGATCGGCGTCTTCGTGATGATGCGCGATCTGAGCTTCGCGGTGCACGGCATCAGCGAGTTGTCCTTCGCCGGGGCGTCACTGGCGCTGCTGGTCGGCGTGGACGTGGTGGCCGGCTCGGTGGTGGGGTCGCTGGCCGCGGCGCTGATCTTCGGTCTGCTGGGGGTGCGCGCCCGGGAACGGTCCTCCATCATCGGCGTGCTGATGCCGTTCGGGCTGGGCCTGGGGGTGCTGTTCCTGTCGCTGTACCGGGGCCGCGCCGCCAACAGGTTCGGGCTGCTCACCGGGCAGATCGTGTCGGTGGACGACCCGGGACTGGTGTGGCTGTCCGCGGTCTCGGTGGTGGTGCTGGTGGCCCTTGCGGTCATGTGGCGGCCGCTGATGTTCGCCACCGTGGACCCGGAGATCGCGGCGGCCCGGGGCGTGCCGGTGCGGGCGCTGTCGCCGATCTTCATGGTGATTCTGGGCCTGACGGTGGCGATGTCGGTCAAGACCATCGGCGCCCTGCTGGTGCTGGCGTTGCTGGTGACACCGGCCGCCGCCGCCATGCGGGTGACCGTGTCGATGCTGTGGGTGCCGGTGCTGTCGGTGGTGTTCGCGACCGTCTCGATGGTCGGCGGGATCCTGCTGGCGCTGGGTGGCCGGTTGCCGATCAGCCCGTACATCACCACGATCTCCTTCGCCATCTACCTGGCCTGCCGGGTGGCCGGCCGGGTGCGCGCCCGCCGGGGCTGGTCGGCCCGGCCGGCCCCGCCCCGCAGGGATGAAGGTCGGCGTTCTGTGACGGAAGGGGCTGACGGGACCGACTTCGTGCCTGCCTGAGAAGTTGATCCATGCGGCTGACGGGGGCGGCCGTTGGCCGGACCGTGATCGTGGGTTCATCCGCACCAGACACCGGCGTGCGTACGGTGAGGCCATGGCGCTTCGGGCGCGCGTCGCGGTGGCCGCGGCGGCCGTGGTCGGGCTGGTGGCGGCCTGCACCCCGGCGCCCGCATCCGGCCCCGTCGGCACGGCGTCATCGGCGGAACCGCAGGACATCCACCGGATCAAGCACGTCATCGTGATCATGCAGGAGAATCGTTCGTTCGACTCGTATTTCGGCACCTTCCCGGGCGCCGACGGCCTGCCCGCCGGTGTCTGCGTGCCGGCCGGCGGCGGCAAACCGTGCCAGCGGCCCTTCGTCGATCACGCAGACGTCAACGGCGGGGGACCGCACAGCAGGGACAACGCCACCGCCGACATCGACGGCGGCCGGATGGACGGCTTTGTGGTGCAGGCCGATCACGCACGCACCGGCTGCCTGAACCCGGACGACCCGGCGTGCCGGGCAGCGACCGCCACCCCGGATGTGATGGGCTACCACACGCAGAGCGACATCCCCAACTACTGGACCTATGCGCGGGACTTCGTGCTGCAGGACCACATGTTCGAGCCGAACGCGTCGTGGAGCCTGCCCGCCCACCTGTTCGAGGTGTCGGAGTGGTCGGCGTACTGCTCCCGGCACGATCCGCGCACCTGCGTGAACGCCTTGCAGGGCGCCGCCATACCGCCGAACACCCCGGTGCCGTTCGGGGGCGTCGCTGGGCCGGCCGGCCGGACGAGCGGGGAGCCCATCTACGCCTGGACCGACATGACCTGGCTGCTGCACCGGGCCGGCGTCAGCTGGGGCTACTACGTCGTCCCCGGCACCGAACCGGACTGCGAGAACGATGCCGCCCTGTCCTGCGCGCCGGTGCCGCAGAACGCCCAGACGCCCGGGATCTGGAATCCGTTGCCCTGGTTCGACACCGTGCGATCGGACGGGCAACTCGGCAACATCCGTGACGTCTCGGCCTTCTACGCCGCGGCGAAGGCCGGCACGCTGCCCAGCGTGACCTGGGTGGTGCCGTCGGGCGAGGTCAGCGAGCATCCGCCGTCCCCGGTCAGCTACGGGCAGTCGTACGTGACCAGCCTGATCAACGCCGTGATGCGCAGCCCGGACTGGAACTCCACGGCGATCTTCCTGGCGTGGGACGACTGGGGCGGCTTCTACGACCATGTGCCGCCGCCGCGGGTGGACAAGAACGGATACGGCCTGCGGGTGCCGGGCTTGGTGATCAGCCCTTACGCGCGCCAGGGGTATGTCGACCATCAGGTGCTGTCGTTCGACGCCTACGACAAGTTCATCGAGGACGACTTCCTGGGCGGGCAGCGCCTCGACCCGCTGACCGATGGGCGTCCGGACCCCCGGCCGGACGTACGGGAGGACTCACCGATCTTGGGGAACCTGCTGGCGGACTTCGACTTCCACCAGGCGCCGCGGCCGCCGCTGGTGCTGCCGGTGCACCCGAGGACGACGCTGACCGGTACGCCCAGCCCCGCGCAACTCACCCCGGCGCAGCGGGCCGGAGACCCGGACGGCTGAGTCGGGCGATACGCATGACGAAGGCCGGTGACGGGATTCCCGTCACCGGCCTCCTGTCGTCACCGCCGGGTCGCGGTCAGCCGGCGGACTGCCCGCTGGCCACCTGCACCGAGTTGGCCGGCACCTCGGCCGAAGAGCGCAGCCGCTCGCCGGTCTCGGCGTTGAACACGTGGATGTGGTCGGAATCGGTGACGGTGGCGTGGATCGTCGCGCCCGCGGTGGGGTGCACCCGCGCCTCGGTGCGGATCACCAGCCGTCCGCCGTCCGGCCCGTGACCGTGCACGTAGGAGTCCGCGCCCAACTCCTCCACCAGGTCCACCGTCACCGGGATGCCCTCGCCGCCCAGGGTGAGGTTCTCTGGGCGGACGCCGAACACCACCTCGGACAGTCCGGCGGAGTGCGCCTCGGAGACGATCTCCCGCGGCAGCGCCACCGTGGTGTCGCCCAGCTTGGCGCCGTCGGAGGTCAGCGGCAGCGTCATCAGGTTCATCGCGGGGGAGCCCATGAAGCCGGCCACGAACACGTTGGCCGGGCGGTCGTACAGCGTCCGCGGGGTGTCGCACTGCTGCAGCACGCCGTCCTTGAGCACTGCCACCCGGTGGCCCATGGTCATGGCCTCCACCTGGTCGTGCGTGACGTAGACCGTGGTGGTGCCCAGCCGGGCCTGCAGCTCGGCGATGTTGGCGCGGGTCTCCACCCGGAGCTTGGCGTCCAGGTTGGACAGCGGCTCGTCCATCAGGAACACCGACGGCTCCCGCACGATGGCCCGGCCCATGGCCACCCGCTGCCGCTGGCCACCGGACAGTGCCTTCGGCTTGCGGTCCAGGTACGGGGCCAGGTCGAGCAGGCCGGCGGCCTCGCGCACCTTGGTGGCGATCTCGGCCTTGCTGACGCCGCGCAGCTTGAGCGCGAAGCCCATGTTCTCGGCCACCGTCATGTGCGGGTAGAGCGCGTAGCTCTGGAACACCATCGCGATGTCGCGGTTCTTCGGCGGCACGTTGGTCACGTCGCGGCCGCCGATCAGGATGCGGCCCTCGTTGATGTCCTCCAGGCCGGCCAGCATGCGCAGCGCGGTCGACTTGCCGGAGCCGGACGGGCCCACCAGGACCAGGAACTCGCCGTCGGTGATCTCCAGGTCGAGGCGGTCCACCGCGCGCACCGGCGGGTTTCCGGGGAACACCCGGGATGCCTGGTCGTACGTCACTCCTGCCATCGTCACGTCCTTCTCGTCGGGCCCGGGGCGGTGGGCTCTGGCCGGTGTGCCCGGCGCCGGGGTTGTCCCGCGCCGGCGACGCGCGCGCCAGCGGTGCGCCGGCGGACCCGTCTGCTGCCGACGGTACGGCCCCCGGCCCATCCAGGCAAGCATCTCTTGGATAGCGCTTTCCCGAAATCGGGGCGACGGGTTGCGGCGGTCGGCCGGCCCGGAACGGGGCGCCGGACCACCGTGGGAGCCCACCCGCGGCGCCGACTACGGTGCTGCCATGCACCGAACTTCGCGCTCCCGGCCGGCGGCGACGCTGGCCTCGTTGGCGGCGGAGCTCGGGGTCTCCCGGACCACCGTGTCCAATGCCTACAACCGCCCGGACCAGCTGTCCCCGCAATTGCGGGCCAAGGTGATGGAGGCCGCGCGCAGGCTGGGCTACGCCGGTCCGGACCCGGTCGCCCGGTCCCTGCGCACCCGACGGGCGGGGGCGGTCGGACTGTTGCTGACCGAGCAGCTGTCCTACGCGTTCCGTGACCCGGCGGCGGTCGCGTTCCTCGAGGGCCTGACCTTGGAGTGCGACAAGGCCCGGATCGGGCTGCTGCTGGTGCCTGCGAGCCCCGACTCGGACGATGTGCTGGCCGTGTCCAGCGCGGCGGTGGACGGGTTCGTGGCCTACTCCATGCCCGACGACGACCCGCATCTGCAGGCCGTGCTGGTCCGCCCACTGCCGGCGGTGATCTGCGACCAGCCGAACGTGCCCGGCGCCGACCTGGTCGGCATCGACGATGCGGCCGCGATGCGGGAGGTTGCCGATCATCTGGTGGCGCTCGGGCACCGGCGGGTCGGAGTGATCTGCATGCGGCTCGGCCGCGCCCACCGGGACGGCCCGGTCGACCTGCAGCGGCAGCGCGCCGCGCACTACCACGTGCAGCGGCACCGGCTGGCCGGGCTGCGGGACGGCTTCACCGCGGCGGGCGTCGCCTGGGATCGCATCCCGGTGGTCGAGCGCTTCGAGCACTCGGTCGAGGCGGGCGCGTCGGCGGCCGACGAGGTGCTGAGCCTGGATCCGGGACTGACGGCGATCATCGCGACGTCCGACGTGCTGGCGTTGGGCGCGATGCAGGCCCTGGCCAAGCGCCGGCAGCGGGTGCCGGAGGACGTCTCGGTGACGGGGTTCGACGGGATCAGGGCGGCGTTCGACGCGCGGCTGACCACCGTGCAGCAGCCGGTGGTCGACAAGGGCCGACACGCCGCGCGATTGTTGCTGGACCCGGCCATGCACACCGAGCCGCGCCGGGTGGTGCTGCCCACCACCTTCGTGCCGGGCACGACCAGCGGCCCGCCACGGGTGTGATCCGCCCGCCCAATCTCGTTGACTGAACCGCTCGCGGGGGGCAACCGGACATTTTTGCGGCGCGCGGTTCACTCAACGGGCGTGGGTCAATGGCCGGTCACGTGTACGCCACGCTCCGTGACGCGCCCACCGCGCCTGGTGACGCGCCCAATCTCGTTGGCTGAACCGCTCGCAGTGCGTAACCGGGCATTTTCGCTGCGAGCGGTTCACTCAACAGGGTGGGCGGATGGCCCGGTGACGGCGCCCGCCGCACCCGCGCCGGGGGCCGCCGGCGGGACGATGTACGAGTCCGGCGACAGACCCAGCGTGGTGAACATCTCGTGACCGAGCTGCATCTCCAACGCGCCCTTGGTGTTCGGGGTCATGAGCGTGTCGGGGACGTTGTGGATCGCGCTGCGGATCATCGAATAGGCGTCCTGCGCGCTGACGCCGGTCGGTGACGCCTTGGCGCGTTCCCAGGCCGGGATCCACCCTCTGTCGAACGCCGCGTGCACGTCCGGGGGGAGCAGGAAGGTGATCGCCTTCCCCGGGCTGTAGCCGGGGAGGAGCTTGCCGATCGCCTGCGGCAGCACGTGGGCCGATTCGACATCGGACCCGGTCAGCGAGAACTGCTTTCGCACGGACCGGGCGGTGGCGTGGGTCTGCGCTCCCGGCACGCCCGGGAACTGCTCGGCCGCTTCGGCGGCGGTCTTGGCGGTGGAGCGACGGCTGGAGGTGCGGGTCGAAGCGGCCGGGGTGGTTGCCGATGGCGCCGACGGAGTGCTTGCGGAGGTGGCCGGCGGGGTGTCGGCGGAGGGGGCCGGCGGGGTACCGGCAGTGACGGACGGTGCGTCCGCGGACAGATCCGCCGGTGCGGGCCCGAACAGGTCCGCCCGGCTGTCGTAGTCCACGGGCGTCCCGACCGGCTCCGGCTCGGCGCCCAGCGTGCCGCCCGGTCTGTCGAAGAGTTGATCGCGGGCCGCCGGATCGGGACTGATCCCGGCGGGTTCGGTTTCGGCGCCGATCAGGCTTTTGCGCTCACCGAACGGGGTCTGCCGGGCCCTGGCCGCCTGGTGCAATGAATCGATCGAGGTCAATCCGTTGACCATGATCTGCGCGAAGAGCTCCGCCTTCTGCGCGCTGCGGGCCTGCTCCGTCGGGTACCGCGGGTCCGCGTCGACCTGTGTGAAGGCGGCGATCAGCAGCGCCTGCTGAGCACCCTGGATGCCCAGGGTGACGGCGAGCTTCTTCACCCCAGCGGCACCCACGGCCCCACCCGCCGCGGCGGCGAGCTGCGCCCACAGATCCGCTCGGCTGGCGATCTGCGCCCAGGTCAGCGGCGGGATGCCGGCCTTGGGATCGCCCTGGCGCAACTTCACGACGGTCTCGCCCAGCTGCTCCAGACCCTGCACGGTGGATACCGCGCCCACCACCTTCAGCCCGGACTCCACCCCCTTGCCGGCTCCGCCGCCGCCGGCCCCGGCCATCGTCAGACCACCCACCACCTTGCCCCCGGTGGTGCCCAGCTCATACGTGCCGATCGTGGCGATACCCAGGTCGACCTGCTCGTGGATGTCCACGTTGAGTTCCCGGCCCAGGATCGCGGCGGTGTCGTCGAACGACTTCTCCAGGAACGGGGTGATCTTCGGCGCGGTCTTGAGCGCCTCAGCCCGGATGCCGAGCCGGTCCAGCACCTTGCCCAACGGTTCGCCGGTCTGCTTCCAGGTGGCCCACAGCACCGTATCGACGGTGCCGCCGACGATGGTGGTGCCCATTCCCTTGAGCATCCCCCACAGGCCGACCGCCTCCCGCTTGCCGATGTAGCTGAACAGGTTGTCCTGCTCGGCCATCCGCGGACCGGCGGTGGCCGCCGCGTCACACTTCTCGGCCAGCGCGGTGAACTCCGTCAGCCGGTCGTCCTTGAGCTCGCTGAACAGATCGTCGTAGGCGATGCCGTAGGCGTCCCGCCACCAGCTGCCGCGCGAGTAGGACCGCATCTGCAGCAGCACCATGAACTTCGCCAGGTGTGGAAACCGTTGCCGCGCCGACGATCCGGCGGCGTTGGCGCCGACGCTGGTGTCGCGGTCGGCCCACTTGCGGGCGATGGACACCACCAACCGCTGCTGGGTGTTGTTCATCCCGTCCCGCAGGAACCCGACGATGGTCTCCACGTCCTGGCGCATCTGGCCCGCGGCGTCCGGGTCGATCCGTGGGGTGGCCAGCCCGGTGTCGGCGGTCCCGGCCGGGGTGGACTCAGTGCCGGCGGCGGTGACGGGGGAGGCAGGCCCCGCGCCCCCGACGATGACGGCAGCGCTGCGGCGCAACACTTCCAGCGACGTCCGGGTGAACGGGAGCGCGGCGGCCGGGCGATCCGTGGCGCTGCGCCGCAGCACCGCCGGTACCTCCGCCCGCGTGCCATCGGGGCCGGGCGCGTTGGACGACACGCTTGAGCGGCGATGTCCGCCGGAACCGCCGCCGGAGTCCGTTGAGCCCCCGCCGGAGTCCGGCGAGCCACCGCCGGAATCCGGCGCGCCGCCGCCCGGGCCTGTCGAGCCGCCGCCTGGGCCTGTCGAGCCGCAGCCCGGGCCTGTCGAGCCGCCGCCTGCGCCGCCGGTACCAACGGAACCGTCGCCGGGGCCCGTTGCGCCGTCCCGGTCGGTCAGCTGCAGCAGGCCGGGAACGGCCATCAGCCCCAGCCCCGAGCCGGCGGGTTCCAGCGCGAGGGGGATGTGACCGGCCGCACCGGAAGCAGTTCGCCGCGGCGATTCCTGGCGTTCCGGAGCATGCTGCTCGGTCGCTGGTGCATCCCCCACGT
>DASSTH010000371.1:0-5175 GCA_035708025.1 Nakamurella sp.
TTCACCATCGCCGGCATGGCCCCGTTCAAGCCGTATTTCCTCGGCCAGGCCACGCCGCCGTTCCCGCGCGCCACCAGCGTGCAGAAGTGCGTGCGGACCCTGGACATCGACAACGTCGGCATCACCACCCGGCACAACACGTTCTTCCAGATGGCCGGCAACTTCTCCTTCGGCGACTACTTCAAGGAAGGCGCCATCGAGCACGCCTGGCAGCTCATCACCGGGTCCGTCGAGGACGGCGGCTACGGCTTCGACCCGGAGCGCATCTGGGCCACCGTGTACGAGAACGACGACGAGGCGTTCGAGCTGTGGCGCACCGTCGCCGGGCTGCCGGCCGAGCGCATCCAGCGGCGCGGCGGCGAGGACAACTACTGGGACATGGGGGTGCCCGGACCCGGCGGCCCGTGCTCGGAGATCTATTACGACCGCGGACCGGAGTACGGCGTCGAGGGCGGTCCGGAGGCGGACGAGGACCGGTACCTGGAGATCTGGAACCTGGTCTTCATGCAGGACGTGCGGGGCGAGCAGAGCCCCAAGTACGGGCACCCGCCGGTGGGGTCACTGCCCCGCAAGAACATCGACACCGGCCTGGGTGTGGAACGGGTCGCGTTCCTGCTGCAGGGCGTGGACAACGTGTACGAGACCGATCTGCTGCGACCGATCATCACCACCGCGGAGGAGCTGTCCGGCCGGGCCTACGGTCGCGAGCACACCGACGACGTCCGGTTCCGGGTGATCGCCGACCACATGCGCTCCGGAATCATGCTGATCGGCGACGGGGTGACGCCGTCCAACGACGGCCGCGGGTACGTGCTGCGCCGGTTGCTGCGCCGCACCATCCGCTCGGCCCGGCTGCTGGGCGTCACCGAGCCGGTGATGCCCACCCTGTCGGCAGTGGTGCGGGACCTGATGAGCGAGTCCTACCCCGAGCTGACCACCGACTTCGCCCGCATCCAGTCGGTGGCGGCGACCGAGGAGGAGGCGTTCCTGCGCACCCTGTCCTCCGGGTCGAGGCTGTTCGAGCAGGCGGCGGAGCAGACCAAAACCACCGGCGGCACGGTGCTGACCGGCGACACCGCGTTCACCCTGCACGACACCCACGGCTTCCCGATCGACCTGACCCTGGAGATGGCGCACGAGGCCGGCCTGACCGTGGACACCGAGGGCTTCCAGGCTTTGATGGCCGAGCAGAAGGCCCGCGCCCGGGCCGACGCCCGCGCCCGCAAGGGCGGCTTCGGCGACCTGACGGTGTACAAGGAACTGCTGGACGCGGGGGCCACCGAGTTCACCGGCTACGCCGAGCTGGAGTCCGAGGCGACCATCCGCGGGCTGATCTCCGAGGGCGCGCGGATCAAGGCCGCCGGCGAGGGCGACATCGTCGAGGTGGTGCTGGACCGCACTCCGCTGTACGCCGAGTCCGGCGGTCAGGAGTCCGACGCCGGGATCATCCTGGCCGACGGCAGCTCCGCCGAGGTGATCGACGTGCAGAAGGTGAACCGCAAGCTGTGGGTGCACCAGGTGCGGATCACCGCCGGTGAGCTGCGCGAGGGCGAGGCGGTGCTGGCCAAGGTCGACCCGGAGTGGCGGATCGGGGCCAGGCAGGCGCACTCCGGCACGCACGTGGTGCACGCGGCGCTGCGCCAGGTGCTGGGCCCGCAGGCGTTGCAGTCCGGCTCCTACAACAAGCCCGGGTACCTGCGGCTGGACTTCGCGTGGAACTCGGCGCTCTCGCCGGAGACCCGCAGCGAGATCGAGGAGGTGTCCAACCTGGCGGTGCGCCGCGACCTGCCGGTGATGGTGCAGTACACCTCGCTGCCGCAGGCCCGGCAGATGGGCGCGCTGGCGCTGTTCGGCGAGACCTACGACGAGACCGTCCGGGTGGTGGAGATCGGCGGCCCGTGGTCGATCGAACTGTGCGGTGGCACGCACGTCGAGCACTCCAGCCAGATCGGGCCGCTGTCGCTGATCGGGGAGAGCTCGGTGGGTTCCGGGTTGCGCAGGCTGGAGGCCTACGTCGGCATCGATGCCATGCGGCACCTGGCCACCGAGCGCGCACTGGTCTCCCAGCTGGCCGATCTGCTCAAGGTTCCGCCGGCCGACCTGCCGTCCCGGGTGGAGTCGCTGGTGGAGCGGCTGCGGGCGGCCGAGAAGGAACTGCAGAAGCTGCACTCCGCGGCGGTGCTTGCCTCGGCCGGGTCGTTGGTGGAGGCCGCCGAGATGGTCGGCGGCACCGCGCTGGTGGCGGCGTCGCTGCCGGACGGGCTGTCGGCGGGGGACCTGCGCACCCTGGCCACCGACATCCGCGGCCGGTTCGGTGACCGTCCCGCCGTGGTCGGGCTGTTCTCCACGGCCGGTGACGGATCCGTCGGCACGGTCTCGTTCGCGGTGGCCTGCACCCCCGGCGCGGTGGCGGCGGGGCTCCGGGCCGGCGACCTGGTGGGGGCGTTCCGCGCGGAGGTCGAGGGCCGCGGGGGCGGGCGCCCCGACCTCGCGCAGGGCGGCGGCAGCCGGCCGGACGGGGTGCCGGCGGCCATCGCCGCGCTGCGGGCCGCGGTGGCCGCTGCCGAACCATCGACACCGTGACGGGCGCCACGTCGGGGAGTACTCCGCCGCGCCGCGGCGTGCGTCTCGGGGTGGACGTCGGTACCGTGCGGGTGGGTGTCGCGGTGAGCGACCCCGATGGAATTCTTGCCACCCCCGTCGCCACCCTCGCTCGGGACGAGGCGGGCGCGCGGGACGTCGAGGAACTGGCCGCGCTGGTCGCCGACCGGCGCGTGGTGGAGGTTGTGGTGGGCCTGCCCCGGACGCTGCGCGGTGCGGACGGCTCGGCAGCACAGGCCGCCCGGGCCTACGCGGCGGTGCTGGCCGAGCGCATCGCCCCGGTGCCGGTGGTGCTGGTGGACGAGCGGTTGTCGAGCGTGCACGCCAACCGGGTACTCGCCGAGCGGCGGGTACCCGGGCGGTCCCGCCGAGCGGTGGTGGATCAGGTGGCTGCGGTGACGATCCTGCAGTCTCGGCTGGACGAACTGGCGCGCGCCGCGCGTGGCCGGGCCGAGGAGTCGTGGTGAGTGACGCGGACGACGCCGTGGTCAGCGACGCGGACGACGCCGTGGTGAGTGACCCGGACGACGCCGTCGCGGCGGAGGCGGAGCGCGCGCCGAGCGGGCGGGCGGGCGGCTCCGACGGCCCGTCACCGGACCAGACGTCCACACCGGCCGGAGGGAACGGCCGGCGCCGGAAAGCACCCCGCCGCGGCGCGCCGGGTTCCCTCGGCGGCGACTCGGGCGAAGAATCGGACGCCGTGAGGGACGACCACCTGGGGATCTTCGACACCGACGTCGACGACGGCCCCGCCACCGGCGAGGTCGACCTGACCGAATTGCGCGAGGCGCTGTCCCGCAATGGTCACGGCACGGTGCACCGTGCTCCGGCCGCCACCCGCACCGCGGTCCGGCGCGACCAACGGGTCCGGGAGCGCCGCCGCCGGCGCCGGAGGGTGCGCTCGACCATCATCGCCGTCCTGGTGCTGGTCCTGATCGCCGCGGGCGCGGTGCTGGGCGTGGTGATCTGGCGCAACAACACCCGGCCGCCCACCGACTTCGCCGGCGTGGGGGACAAGGTGGTCGTGGTGCGCGTGTACAGCGGCGATGGGCTCGTCGAGGTCGGACAGACGCTGGCCGACGCCGGCGTGGTGGCCAACGCGCAGACCTTCGTGGACGTCGCGTCCGCCGACGCGGACCTGAAGGCGCTGCAACCCGGCTACTACAAGGTGCACATGCACTCCTCGGCGCAGGCGGTGACCGACGAACTGGCCGATCCGGCCAACCGGGTGGGCCAATTGCGCATCATCCCGGGACAGACCCTGGCCGACCTCACCACCGTGTCCACCTCGGGATCCAAGTCCACCCGTCCGGGCATCCTGTCCACCATCGCGGCCGAGTGCGTCCCGACCAATGGTGAGAAGGCGTGCTTCTCCATGGACGAGCTCTGGCAGGTCGCCGAAACCGTCGATCCGGAGAAGCTCGGCGTGGTCGGCTGGGCGGTGGACGCGGTGAAGGCCGCGCCGGATCCGCGCAAGCGGCTGGAGGGCGTGATTCTGCCCGGCGACTACGACATCGCCCCCGGATCCACGGCGCTGCAGGCATTGACCGCGGTGGTCAGCGCCTCCGCCTCGCAGTGGAACACCACGCACATCGTGGCCGGCGCCAAGGCGCAGGACATCACGCCGTACCAGGAGGCCGTGATCGCCTCGCTGGTCCAGGCGGAGGGGCTCACCCCGGACATGCCCAAGGTCGCCCGGGTGGTCTACAACCGGCTGGACCAGGGCATGAAGATGCAGATGGACTCGACGGTCAACTACGCGCTGGACCGGGCGCAGATCGCCACCTCCAGCGACGACCGGGCCAACCCGAGCCCGTACAACACCTACGCGCACGAGGGCCTGCCGCCCACCCCGATCGCCTCCCCGGGACCGGCGGCACTGGATGCGGCCGCGGACCCGGCGGACGGCAGCTGGTTGTACTTCGTCAAGGTCGACCTGCAGGGCGACTCCTGCTTCTCCACCACCGACGAGGAGCACGAGGCTTGCGTGGACAAGGCCCGCGCGAACGGCGTGTTCGGCTGAGCGGTGGGTGACCCGCGGCCGGAACCCGGCGGAGCGTCTGGACCGGTCGTTCCGGCGTCGCCGGGCTCCGTCGAGCGTGCGTCACGGCCGGCGGGCCACCGGGCGGGGGTGCTCGGATCCCCGGTGCGGCATTCGCTGTCGCCGGCGCTGTACCGCGCCGGATTCCACGCCCTCGGACTGACGGACTGGTCGTTCGAGGCGATCGAGTGTGACGACCGGCGACTGCCGCAGCT
Source organism: Nakamurella sp. (assembly GCA_035708025.1). GTDB lineage: Bacteria > Actinomycetota > Actinomycetes > Mycobacteriales > Nakamurellaceae > Nakamurella. Next base: position 4,858 of record DASSTH010000371.1, read on the forward strand.
GGTGGCCGGGTTGGATGCCGCCTGGCAGGGTCTGGCGGTGACGATGCCCGGCAAGGCCGCCGCGGCCACGGTGGCGGTGACGCGATCCAGGCGGGTGGACACCCTGCGGGTGGCGAACACCCTGCTGCGCCGCCCGGACGGCTGGCATGCGGAGAACACCGACGTGGACGGGGTCGCCGGTTCGTTGACGGCGGCCGGCGTCGCACCGGCCGGCCCCGTGCTGCTGCTGGGCGGCGGCGGTACCGCGCTGGCCGTGGTGGCGGCGCTCGCCGAACTGCGCTGGGCGGGTGCTGTGGTGCTGGCCGGACGCCGGCCGGA
>DASSTH010000372.1:0-4141 GCA_035708025.1 Nakamurella sp.
ACCCACGGAGGGGTTGCCCCCTCACACGCTTTCGAGGCGTGCTCCTTAGGCCGCTCGGACACGCTACCGCCGACGATGGTACCGGACAGCCGGAGCGCCTTTGGCCGCCGACGACGACGCTTCCCGATGCCTGGGCCCGGCAGCGACCCGCCTGCCCGCCGCGGCCCAGGTGCCGCGGCCGTCACCGCCGGTCGGCGAAGAACTCCTCCAGCAACGCGGCGCACTGGTCCTCCAGCACTCCGCCGCGGACCTCCACCCGGTGCGTCAGCCGGCGGTCGCGCAGCACGTCCCACAACGATCCGGCGGCACCGGTCTTGGGTTCCCAGCAGCCGAAGACCACCCGCTGCACCCGGGCGGCGACCGCAGCGCCGGCGCACATGGTGCACGGCTCCACCGTCACCGCCAGGGTCAGCCCGCTCAGGTTCCACGACCCCACCGCGGCGGCCGCCGACCGCAGGGCCAGGACCTCGGCGTGTGCGGTGGGATCACCGGTCGCCTCCCGGGCATTGCGTCCGTACGCCACGATGGTGCCGTCCGGCCGGGCGACCACCGCGCCCACCGGCACGTCGCCGGTCGCGACCGCGAGCCGGGCCTCCGCCAGCGCCGCCGTCACCAGAGCCACGTCACCGGCCAGCGGCCCGCCCGGGACGCCGGCCCCGCCCGCGATCCTCGTCACCGCTGCTGGTCCCCTGCCGCACGCGACCGGCACCATTCCAAGCGAGCCACCGGCACCACCGGTCGAGCCACCAGCACCACCAGGCGGATGATCAGTCGCGATCCGTGACGGCCGACCACTGCTCCCCGAAGCCGCACCGCTGCGCGATCATGGATAGCTGCTCGTCCGGGTACAGCTCCTCGTCGTCCACGATCAGCTGCATCTCCTGCTCGGACAGCCCGAAGTCGGCCAGTAGGCCCAGGTCGCCCTCCGGCCACGGCTCGTCGTCGACGTCGTCCTCGTCCGGCGTGGGCACCTGCAGCAGGTCCAGGATGTCGGCGGCCAGGTCGTAGTCCAGCGCCGCGGTGGCATCCGACAGCAGCAGCGCCGCACCCCCGGGCACCGGCCGGACGATCGCGAAGAACTCGTCGTCGACGGCCAACATGGCGAACACCGCGGCGCCACCGGCCGCCGCCCGGCGCAGCGCGGTGATCACCCCGTCCAGGTCGTCCAGCAGCTCCTCATCGAGCAGCGAACAACGCCAGCTGCCCTCTTCGCGCGCGACAGCCACCGCGAACCCGTCTGTGCTCACCAGGCAAACGGTACGGGAGCGGGACGGACCCGGCCACGCCGAATCGGATCTGAACGGATCAAGATCGGACATGCGGGCCGAACGGGCGCGTCGCCCTCGCACGGACCCCGCCGGTGGGGGAAGGATGTGCCGCATGCCAGCGAAGCGGGCGGTGGTCCCGGACGGACGGCTCGGAGGGGTCGTCGGCGGCGCCTCGTCGGGTGACGGGATGCCGGACGTCCGCGCAAGCCAGCCGGCACCCGGCGGGTCGTCCGGTGACGGCGCTCTGGACCGGACCGCCGGCGAACAGGCGCGACGCGGGCTGTCCGGTGACGGGGTCCCGCCGCGCTCGGCGGTCGCCGCGCCCGCCCGGAACGGCACCGAACCGTCCGAAGACCCCGCCGCCGCGGCCGCAGGCCCGCTCCCCGCCGCGGTCTGCGTGCTGGGGATGGGCCTGATCGGGGGCTCGCTGATGCGCGCCGCCGCCGCGCACGTCCCGGTGTTCGGCTGGTCACCCGGGGAGCAGACCCGGCTGGCGGCCGCCGCCGACGGGCACGCAGTGCTGGACACGGTCGAGGATGCGCTGCGCCGGGCCGAGCAGACCGACGCGCTGGTGGTGCTGGCCGCCCCGGTGACGGCGTTCTCCGCGCTGCTGCGCGCCGTCGACGCCACCGCCCCCACCGTGCGGCTGACCGATGTCGGCAGCGTGAAGGCCCCGGTGGCGGCGCAGGTCGCCGCGCTGGCCCCGCGGGCCCGGTACATCGGCTCGCACCCGATGGCCGGCACCGCGGACTCCGGCTGGGCGGCCGGCTCGGCCGGCCTGTTCGCCGACCGGGCCTGGGTCACCTGCCTGGATTCCGCCAGCAGCATCGAGCACTGGGCGCCGGTGGCCGGCCTGGCCCTAGCGGTCGGGTCCCGGGTGGTGCCGGTCGAGCCGGTCGCGCACGACGACGCGGTCGCCCGGATCTCCCACCTGCCGCACCTGCTGGCGCTCGCGCTGGCCCAGGTGGGTCAGGCAGGCGGATCGTTGGCGCTCGGCCTGGCCGCCGGTTCCTTCGCCGACGGCACCCGGGTGGCCGGCACCCGGCCGGAGCTGATCCGGGCGATGTGCGAGGGCAACGCGCCGCACCTGGTGCACGCTCTGGACGAGGCGCTCGCGCTGCTCGGCGTGGCCCGGGCGTCGCTGGCCTCCAGCGGGTCGCTGGCCAAGATCGCCGGCGGCGGTCACGAGGCCCGGCTGGCGTTCGATCGCCGGCTGTCCGGCCTGCGCCCGGTGGTGCTGCGTGGCGACGACATGATCGAGCAGTTGCTCGCGGTCGGCGCGGCCGGCGGGTTCGTCACCGCCGTCACCGGTTCCGTCGAGCAACTGATCGTGCGCGCGATGTATCCCGATGGGCAATAATCCGCTTCGTGCCATTTCGGTTCCTCTCGGCGGGCCTCCGCATCCGGCTCATGATGGCCGCGTTGCTTGCCGTCGGAATCGCGCTGGCCGGTTGCTCCGCGGCGCTGGTCGGCACCCCGCGCCGCGTCGCGTCGTCCGGGATGCGTTCGACCGCGCACGCCCCCAGCCATAGCCCGGCGGGCTCGCCGACGTCCACCGCGAACCCAGCGGTCCCGATCACCTCGACGCGTTCGCGGGCCACCTCCGGCACCGGCCAGTCCCGCCCCAGCCCCTCGGTGAGCCTCCCGCCACTGCAGCCGCTGCCGGCCACCCCCGCGGTGGGCAGTTGCCTGTCGGGCTACCTGATCGGCCTGCCCGACCTCGGGTCACAGGTGCCGTGTACCGAGCCGCACGTCTACGAGATGGTCAGCGTCTTCGACAATGCGGTCCCGCTCGAGGGCGCGTCCATCCTGGCGGCAGGGGGCTATCCCGAGCTGGACAGGGTCGCCGAGGAGCACTGTCTGCAGGGCACCTACCGGGCCGCGGGTCTGGACCCCGGTTTGAGGATCGGAAGCGCCTCGGCCCTGGATGCGTGGGCTGCCCCCGCATTGAGCGGGGAGTTCGAGTTGGTCGACGCCGAGGACGACCCCACCGGGAAGCGCGCCGTCTGTGCGCTGCGCTGGGACGACGACACCGGCGACGCCCTGAGCGTCGCCTCGCCGGTCCCCGACCCGTTGATCTCGCTCTGGCCGACGGACCGCCTGCCACTGACTTTGCGGGCGTGCGTGGTGTGGCCGTCCGGCGGTCCTCCGGTGGTGGGCGACTGCTCGCAGCCGCATCGCTCCGAAATGATCATGAGCTTTGACGCCACCGCAGCCATGGGCGCGGACTGGGTGGCGGGGGTGGACCCGGATCATCCGACGGATCAACAGCAACAGGCCGCTGATCGGGTGTGCGCCCAGGCAGTGGACCCGCTGATCGGCAGTGCGTCGGTGAGCCGGCACGTCCGGGCGTGGGCCAGCTTCACCGCGAAGGCATGGGCGGAGTCGACAGCCCATGCGCCGGACTACCGGATGACGGAATGCTTGGTCAGTCCACTCGAGCAGAACCGGTACATGGTCGGCACCGTCGTGGGCGACGGCTCCCATCCGGCCCGGTTCGTACCCGCGCCCAGCAGCTGACCCGGGCCGATCCGGTGAGGTCGTTGCCGGCGTCTGGGGCCGGGCCGCCATGCTGCGTACCCGGATTGCGAGGATCAACTTTGCGTCGATCCGGACAACTCGGGCGCAGAATCGTGAAGTTGATCCGCGCGAACGGAAGTTGATCCTCGCGGAGGTGCGGAACCCGGGGTCGGCGTCAGGTGATCTCGCCCTCAGGGCCGCGGCCGGACCACGACCAGGCGTACCGGCCGTCGTCCACCGCGATGCCGCCCTCGCCCAACTCGAGCGGCCGGAAGGTGTCGATCATCACGGCGAGCTCGTCGAAGTAGTGCTTTCCGATGGACGCCTCCACCGCGCCCGGCTGCGGTCCGTGC
>DASSTH010000373.1:0-4084 GCA_035708025.1 Nakamurella sp.
CTGACACCCTCCTCTTTGCGGATCAACTTCCGCTGGCGAGGATCAACTTCGCGGCGATTCCGGCATATCGGGCGGGAAGCCGTGAAGTTGATCCGCGCAGGGCGAAGTTGATCCTCGCGGAACCGGGGCCTCCGCCCGAAGAGGCGCCTCGCGGGACCGGGGGTCGTCAGCCCGACATAGACCCTCGCGGGATGGGGTCAGCGCAGCGTGATTCCCAGCAGGGCGTCGGCCGCCGCGGCCACCTCGTCACCGGCCAGGGAGTCGTCAGCGGCCCAGGCATCCAGGTTGGCGAGCGCCCGGGGCGAGTCCAAGTCGTCGGCCAGGGCCGCTCGCAGCGCGGTCACCGTGCCGGTCGCGTCCGCGCCGCTGCGACCGGCCGCCGAACGCCAGCGGGCCAGCCGTCCGGTCGCCCGCGCCAGCAACTCGTCGCTCCACGGCCGGTCGGTGCGGTAGTGCCCGTCCAGCAGCGCCGCCCGGATCGCCATCGGATCGGCCCCGCCGGACACCAGTTGGGACACGAAGGCCAGGTTCCCCAGCGACTTGGACATCTTCTCGCCGTGCAGCGTCATCATCCCGGCGTGCACGTAGTGCCGGGCGAACGGGTGCTCCCCGGTCAGCACCTCGGCGTGCGCCGCGGAGCACTCGTGGTGCGGGAAGATCAGGTCCGATCCGCCGCCCTGCACGTCGATTCGGGCACCCAGCCGGTTGACGGCGATCACCGCGCACTCGATGTGCCAGCCCGGCCGGCCCCGGCCCACCAGCGAGTCCCAGGCCGGTTCGCCCGGGCGCTCCACCCGCCACAGCAGCGGGTCGAGCCGGTGCCGCTTGCCGGCCCGGTCCGGGTCGCCACCGCGTTCCGCGGCGAGCGCCAGCATGGTCGGCTCGTTGTAGCCGGACTCGTAGCCGAACCGGCCGCTCGCGGTGATGTCGAAGTACACGTCCGGATAATCCGGGTCGTCCACGCGGTACGCCGCCCCGCGGGCCAGCAGCTCGGCGACCCCCTTGGAGACCTCGTCCATCGCCTCCACCGCACCGACGTACCGGCCCGGCGGGATGATCCGCAGCGCGGTCATGTCGGAGCGGAACAGGTCGGTCTCCCGCTTGGCCAGTTCCTGCCAGCCGATGCCGTCCCGTTCCGCCCGCTCCAGCAGGGGGTCGTCGATGTCGGTGACGTTCTGCACGTAGTCCACCCGGTGCCCGGCCGCCAGCCAGTACCGGTGCACCAGGTCGAAGGTCAGGTAGGTGGCGGCGTGCCCGATGTGGGTGGCGTCGTACGGGGTGATCCCGCAGACATAGATGGTCGCGGTGGGGCCCGGGTCGGTGGGCCGGACCGCGCCGGAAGCGGTGTCGAACAGCCGAAGGGCCGGTGACGGGCCGTTCAGCGGGGGGATGTCCGGATACGGCCACGCCTGCACGTCGCTCACCCTAACCAAGCCGCCGCCCCGGTCAGCGCGCGGCCGGGGGCACGGTGTGCCGGTTGGCGTGCAGCAGGACGGCCTGCCACCGGCGCAGGCCGGTGCCGCGCAGCGAACCGGGCGGAGAGGACACCGGGAACATCAGGTTCGCGTGGTCGCGGTGGTGCGGCAGGTTCAGCGCATGCCCGAGTTCGTGGGCCAGCACGGTCTCGTCATAGGCATGGGCCCGCGCCGGGTCGAACAGCGCCTCCTGGCAGATCACCCAGTCCGCCGTCATGCCCAGCGAGCACCCCGTGGTCCGCCCGGCGATGGTGCGCACCACGATCACCGTCACCGGGTCGCCCACCACCGACAGCGCCGGCCGCCGGACCACATGGTCGCGGTAGAACGCGGTGCGCCCGACGATCTCATCCAGCAACAGCCCCCGGTTGGCGTGCGGGTCCAACGCGCTGGTGGGCGCCGGATCGGTGACGGTGTGCACGTCCGCGACCCGGACCCGCAGGCCCGCCTGCTCGGTGAACACCCGGTCGGCCAGTTCCAGCGACGGCACCAGCCGGTCGGCGGTGGTCAGCGGCCGGCCGTCCTCGTCGGACAGGATCAGCACCCGCACCACCAGGGTGGCGAGCCCCGGATCGCGGCGGGTCGCTGCGGCGGTGACGGCTTCCGCGGCCCGCGCCACCCCGGCGGCGCCGTCCAGCACCATGCCGCGCGCGGTCGCGCCGAACACCCGCAGCGCGCCCGCCGCGGCCGTCGCCGGCCCACCCCCCGGAACTTCGCGGGTTTGGTGCTGCGTTTTCCGCCCCCGTCCGCCCCGAAACGCAGTATCGAACCTGCGAACATCGTCTGGTCCACTCACAGCGTCCGATTGTTCGCTCGGCACTCCGCGGCCGGGGCCTGCGACGTCGTCGCGACGGCCCTCGGCCGCTCCGGCCTCCCTCACAGTGGCGGCCAGGGAATGGGGGTGCGGTGACGGGGCGGCTCGGGGAAGCGCGGGCCGGACAGCAGGGCCCGTACCCGGGCCGCCAGGGCGGCGATCTCCGCCTCGCCGATCAGCCCGGACAGCCGCTCCCCCAGCGTTCCCGTCACCGCCGGGACCAGCCGTTCCAGCCCGTCGGTCACCGACTCCGGCAGCGCTTGTCCGGCCCAGCCCCACAGGATGGTGCGCAGCTTGTCCTGCTCATGCAGCGTCACCCCGTGGTCCACCCCGCGCACCCGGCCGTCCGGGGTCGGCAGGATGTGCGAGGCCTTCCGGTCGGCGTTGTTGACCACCAGGTCGAACCCGGCCAGCACCGCCAGCGCGGGGGTGTCGGCGTGTGCCACCACCACCGGGTTGCCCTCCATGTCCACCGCGGACAGCACCGGCAGCCAGCCGTCCGGCAGCTCGTCGGCGGGCAGCAGGTCGGCGGTCAGGTCGGAGTCGGCGTCGGTGATCCACTGCTGCACCATCCCCGGCCCGTACGGCCCGTCGCGCAGCACGGTCACCGGCACGCAATGCCAGCCGGCCGCCCGGGAGATCAGGTAGGAGGCCACCTCCCGCCCGGCCAGGGTGCCGTCCGGGAAGTCCCACAGCGGGCGCTCGCCGCGCACCGGTTTGTACACGCACTCGACGCTGGTGCCGTCGACCGTGACGGTGCCCAGCAGGGTGATGTTCGAGGCGTCGGTCAGCCGGCCGGTGACGGTGATCTCGCCGCGCCGCAGCACCTGGGTGACCGCCGTCTCGTCGGGCGGATCGGCCGGTGGCACCTGTCGCTCGGCGGCTGGCAGGTCAGCCGAGGGCACCGCGGTGGTACCCGTTCAGCCGTGGGCAGATGTGCCCCTCGGCGTCCAGCGGGTTCCCGCACAGCGGGCACGGCGGGCGGCCGGCCGCCACCACGGTCTGCGCGTGCAGGGCGAAGTCACGGGCCTCGGCCAGCGACAGGAAGACCCGCAGCGCGTCCGGACCCTCCTCGCGGTCCTCCAGCACGATGTCCTCGCCGACCTCCTCGTCGGTCAGCGCCAGCAGCTCCACGATCACCTGGGATCCCTCGCCGTCCCAGGCCAGGCCCATGGTGCCGACCCGGAACTCGGCGTCCACCGGCGTGGTGAGCGACAGGTTCGCCTCGTCCGGCGGTGACGGCACGGCGGGCAGCGCCCCGAACCGGCGGCCCACCTCGGTGATCAGCGAGCCCAGCCGGTCGGCCAGGATCGCCACCTGCTGCTTCTCGCAGGCCACCGAGAGCACCCGGCGACCGTCGACCACCTGCAGGTAGAACTCGCGTTCGCCGGGCTGGCCGATGGTTCCGGCGAGGAACCGGTCGGGTGAGTGGAAGACGTGTACCTGTCGGGCCATGGCACCTTCGAGCTTAGGACACCGGACCGGCGGGCTGTGGGGACGCGACCGGCCGCCCGCCGTCGCCGCCGACCACGGCGTCGCCGGACCGGTCGGTTCCGGTCGCGGTCGCGGCGGCGGCCTCCCCCGGCGGGGGCCGCGGTGGGTCGCCGATCCCGGCCAGCGACCCGGTGTCGTTCACCCGCTCCACGAAGGTGCGCAGCGGCCCGTACCGCACCACCGAGACCGACGCCGGGCTCACCACCAGGCGCTGGAACGAGTCCAGGTGCAGGCCCAGCGCGTCGGCCAGGATCGCCTTGATGACGTCCCCGTGGGTGCACAGCAGCACCGCCCCGGCGTC